>JAHEEQ010000020.1 GCA_024640585.1 Micrococcales bacterium | reverse complement strand
GCGCTCCTAGGTAGTCGATCGCCTCATTCAAGATTGCGACCCTTCGAACAGGAATAGCCGTTTTTAAAAAGTCTGTTTCTAATTGATCCAACGCGATGGCAGCCTTACCCAGCTGATTCTTTGCATGACGTAATGCCTTAATTGCATCCGCCCTCGCCTCCCTTGCCTCAACGAGCTTGAGCTCCTCAATAGTCATTGCATCTTTGCTGCGTGCCATGCATGCAGTGTTGCTTCAAATACAGCAATGAGCAACCGCAACTTAATAACCCGAAGCTCTGGAAGTGCATAAGGTTGAGGAGCAACTCCTCGGCGTTAAGAATGATGCAAATTCAGTGAACGCCTGATCACAACAGGCTTACCCCCTATACGCTGCTTGTTCATCCAATGCGATAAAGCAGAATCTAAGTGCATAACATGCGCAGGAAACCAGTTTGCAAGTTCTTTGACCAAGTCATGCGCAATTGGATTTAGACTTTGTTGCATCAATTCACGCACTTCAGCAACTGACTTCAAGACTGCATGATGTTCGTCAATGTGACATTGACGAGGTGGAAACTGCGTTTCTTCCATCATGGTGTTTTCAACATCAAAGTGCGTTCTTGCGTTCAACTCAAATTGCGCTAACAGACCATTCAGCTCATGCAAAGGTGCAAGTTGCATCTTGTAGATGGTGCGCACAAGGTCCTGATGATCATCGTCTAACTGTTGAAAACCTACCAACCATTGGTCTGACCAAGAAATTTGCTCTTTGACTGTCATACAGGTTTTGCGATCAAAAATTGTTGAAACAGAAATAGGAACTTGTTATTTCTTGGCAAAACCGTATTTTGTCAGAACCTCTTTTTGCTCCTTGACAGACTTTTCAGCGAAAGCACGGAAGGATTTCCCATCTGTGTATAGCGGTTTTTGTTCAACACTTTGAAGCAATGAGATGACGCTGGGTTGTTCCATTGCAAACTTAAATGCCGCCTCTAAAGTTGTCGCCACTTGCGGATCTAGGCCTTTCGGTCCTGCAACGCCCCAAAGGTTGTTGACAGAAATGGCCGAACCAAGTTCTCGCATAGTTTGAATCTGAGGCCAACTTGGTAATCGAGCATCTGTGGCGACAGCTAAGATTCTCAACTTACCACCTTTAACCAAGGCTGCAGTACCCGCAATGGTGTCCACCGTGAATACGATTTGGCCGCCAAGCAAGGCTTGTATGCAGTCAGTCGTTCCTCTAAATGGAATGGGTGTCCACTTTAAGTTTTCTTTAGCGGCAACCTCTTCGACAAACAGGTGCGACGTGTTGCCAAGTCCTGCTGCTGCGCCATACATCATCTGATTTGGGTTAGCACGTCCCCAAGCCAAAAGATCTTTCCAAGTCTTAAAAGGTGAATCCTCCCTCACAACAACTCCGAAAGGGATGTCCGTAATTCCGGCAAGATATTGGAAGTCTTGCAATGGATCAAAACTCACGTCTTCAAGGACGGGGGCGCGAAAAGCAGTAATTGTGACGGGTGCAATGGTGTAACCATCAGGCGGAGAATTTTTTAGTGCAGTGTAAGCCACCGCACCACTTGCACCCGATCTGTTTTCGATCATTAGGGGTTGACCTAATTTTTTGGATGCCTCTATGGCCACAGACCGCATGATCAAATCAATCGCGCCGCCAGGAGGAAAACCAACGAGTACTTTGATAGGCTTTGATGGAAACTTATCATCTGCCGCCCATAAAGAATTCGAAGAAATTGAAATACTCAATGCTAATGCAGACTTTAAGACCAGTCGGCGCGATGAACTTGCTCGATTGCGTAAATTTGAAGTGTTCACAGAAAGTTCTTTCATTTCAAAAATTGTCGAACAAATTTCATCAGTAACTGACCAACTTCATCTTGAGGAGATCCAATACTCAAAACAGTTGAGACATGGTTATGGCCTGGCAAATAATGCAAAGGGGGCAATGATTGTTGGACTTGGGTTAAGTGCGTTGCAAGCGATAAAGTTTGTAGTGCGATGCCAGGCGGGTCAAATTGTGCAAGCGTCAAAAGCAAAGGCGTTTTGAGATTGGCAACTTTGAGAACGGTCGACCGTTTTTCTAAAGTTGCAGGATCATTACCAAAATAAGATCTGGCCCCAGTACTCATGGGACTTTGTGTGTTGTAGAAACCGCTCATCAACACTGCACCCGCAACACTCTGAGCAGCATGTTCGCAAAACAATTCATCTGACAAGTAGGTGGCCACATGCGCAGCACCAGCAGACTGACCAACGAGGAGGATTTTGCGCTGATGCGAATGATGCTCCATCAGCCAAGACACACATTGCAAAATATCAGTAGAGGCTGAGGGCCATGCAAATTCAGGCGCTAGACGATAATTCATCATGGCAACTGCAACGCCACGAGAAGCAAAATAATGGCCAACATTGCTGTAGAAAATGTCGTTGATTTTCTTTCCGCCAGCTACGAACCCTCCGCCATGAACAAATAAAAGCATGGGCGATTCCCCATCACTTTCATAAAAGTCTAGAACTTGCCGCGGGTGTTCGCCATATGCAACTTCTGTCGAAATTTGATATGGCGAAGTGGTTTTGGAAGCTAGCGGTTCATAAAGCGAAATCGTTTTTTTTAAGATTTCCTCGTTAAATTGCGACCCCAATGTTTCAACGCCCTGCAGCAGCGTTGCAATCTGATGGGCCTCAGATTGATTCTGCACTGTGCAATCCTTGCTTTGCTGCTTGCTTGCGCCATTCAGAACCATCGGGCATGTCAACGTCAAAGCCAATGACATTGGTCATGTCTTGCAAATGCAAACCTATAGGCTCCTCGCCTTTTTCAATTTTCTTAAGACAATCTAGCAATCTTTTTCTCAATCGAACAATTGCAGCATCTGCGGCAACCAAATGCTCTTTGGTTCGATCGTAAATGGGTTTCATAGAGGTGGATATCACGGCATCTTCTTGCGTAATACCTTTGAAACCACTCCAGTTCAACTTGTTTTTCATGGCTTCGCGATCTTGCCAATAACCATTCGACCAATCGGCCACAAAAGTATTGTTGGCATAGAAACGCTCTTCTGTCATACCAGAACGCTTCAATCTCTCTTGTAAATCGAGTTGTCGTGTTGCACTAGCATCGATTAAATAGCTGGCAGTGTGTTCATCGTCTATTGGCACATCAAAAACAGTTGTGAAAAAATCTGGAAATTGAATCACGCGGCCGTTTGGCAAAAACAAAGGGACCAAACGGACATTGTGGCGAGGATTATGACCATCAATTTTTCGAATGCTTGCGTAGTGAAATCCAAATGCTGTGTTTTCAATGTCCAGTTTAGGGGACATATCATTCCAAGCATCACTGACCATATCGTTCAGTTCTGGCTCTGAGGCGTCACCCGATTCTTTAAGCCAGCCAGGTCGTGTGAGGTTGCTGTGCAAGATACCCACATGCGATGAATCCGTGCCACCTTCCCACATTTGCAAGTAGTTGGCATGCGTATTGACTCGAAACAAAATACGGTTGGAATCAGGCACCTCATCAAATGCAAATGTTCTAAAGGGGGGCTGCTTGTCTTTAGGGCCGATGTAGGTCCATATCAAACCAGATCTTTCAAAGACTGGATATGCTGGCGCTTTTAATTTTTCAATGTAGGTAGAGTCTGCGTTGTTAGACATGTCCATGATGGTGCCATCGACTGCAAACTTCCATCCGTGATAAATACAACGAATGCCCCCCTCCTCCACGCGGCCCAGCGCCATTGAAGCACCTCGATGGGTACACAATTCATCTAGGACGCCTACTTTCCCATTGGTGTCTCGAAAGACAACAAAATCTTCGCCAAGCAAGCGTGAACGCAAAGGATCGCAATCTGGATGTGGCAATTCTGCTGAAGTTGCGATGGGGTGCCAATACATCCGCATCATTTCGCCCATAGGCGTTCCAGGTCCGACTTGCGTCAAACGATTGTTGTCTTCTCTGCTCAGCATGTAATACTTTCAAAATTATCGAAATGACCCCAACCAGCTTTATTCTGGTTTTGCGCCTGATGCTTTCACGACAGCACGCCAACGCTCAGTATCCTGAACAATGTAATCTGCAAATTGCTTGGGAGTTCCACCAATCAATACCAATCCTTGTGATGTAAGAGATTGACGTAAAGCAGGATCAGACAAAGCTTTGTTAAATTCAGAATTGAGTTTGTCAACAACCGCCTGGGGCGTTCCAGAAGGCACCATGATGCCCTGCCAGCCCACTGCCACATAGTCCTTCAATCCAGCTTCAGCCATGGTTGGAATTTGTGGCAAAGTGGGTGCACGGCTCACACCTGTGTAAGCCAGTGCTTTCAATTTGCCCGCTTTGACATACTGCGAACCAGTCAACATGTCGTTGCACAACAGTTGAACATCACCAGCCAAAAGTGCATTCAGAGCAGGCGCCGCTCCTTTGTATGGAATGTGGGCTACAGAAATACCAGCCTGCATCTTAAACAGCTCAATGGCGAGGTGTGGAAAGGTACCACTACCTGCAGAGGCGTAATTCAATGAGTCAGGCTTGGCTTTGGCCAATGCAATGAACTCCTGAATGGTATTGGCTGGTGACTTGTCCGAAACCATGATCAAGGAAGGAACATAAGCCAACATCACAACCGGTGCCAGCGCTGTGGCTGTGTCGTAAGGCAATTTGCCGTAAAGGCTTGGATTGATGGCAATATTTGTGTTTGCAAACAAAATGGTGTGACCATCTGGCGTTGCTTTGGTCACAAATTCAGCACCGGCAATACCACCAGCGCCAGGTTTGTTGTCGACGACCACAGGCTGCCCCATAGAAGTAGACAGTTTTTCACCCAGCGCTCTTGCAAGCAAATCTGCAGAACCACCCGGGGGAAAAGTGACAACGATTCGAATCGGCTTGTTAGGAAATGATTGACCATTTACAGCGGTTGTGATCAATGCAAAACTTGCGAGGATGAAATAGACAATTTTTTTGATCATGTTAATCAACTTTGAAATTTGAAGACTTGATTAATTTCCCATACTTGGCGTAGTCACGTTGCAAAACTTGCCCGTACTGTTCGGGTGTCATTGGGAAAAATTCTAGGCCGGTCTCTTGATATTTTTGTTTCATCGATTGCGACTGCAACACAGCAGTCACCTCCTTGTTCATTCTTTCTACAATTTCTTTAGGCGTACCAGCAGGCATAACGATTCCTTGCCAAGGGATCATTTCGAATCCAGGGAAAAATTCATTCAATGCAGATAGTTCGGCAAATGGTGGGCGCCCTTTTGCGCTGTTAAGAACAGCAATGGGCTTGACCATGCCAGACTTGATTTGAGGTACAGCGGTATTCATCACTTCAATCATCAAATCTACATGGCCGCCCATCAGATCATTCATGGCCGGTGCAGAGCCTTTGTAGGGCACCACAATTAAATCCAACTTGCCATCAACTTTGAAGGTTTCACACCCAAGCGCTAGCAATATAGAACCGCCCCATGCGCATTTGATTTTTCCGGGATTACTTTTAATTTGATCGACCACTTCCGTTAAATTTTTTGCCGGAAACTTGCCACTCGCAAGCAACATGATTTGCAACTGATTCAACTGAACAACCGGCACAAAGTCTTTGAGAGGGTCCCAATTGAGTTTGTACAAATGTGGGTTGGTCACAAAGCCTGCCACAACAAACAACATGCTGTAGCCATCGGGGGCCGCACGCGAACCTGCTTCAAAGCCAATGTTGCTGTTGCCGCCTGGTCTGTTATCTATTACGACCGTTTGTCCTAGCCTCTCAGAAAGGAGTGGTGCAATTTGCCTTGCGGTCAAATCTGCAGGGCCTCCAGGCGGAAAAGGAACGATCCATTTAATCGCTTGTTTGGATGGCCAAGTTTGTGAGTAACTTGGCGCAACAAACAATGTGAGAAAAAGAAAAAAAATAGCCTGCCATGTCAAAATGTTTTTTTTCATGTGAATGCTTATTTCCGATTAAGAGGGTCTGGAAAATAACTAGGCTTGAGGAATGTCAGTCTATCTGCTGGCCACGCATCCTCAATGTCGTTCTCATCCCAATCTAAATCAAATGGGATCGATGCTTCCATCCACATCAAGACCAAATCAAACAAACGTCGGTTGTCGCCGTCAAGCGCGTCTGGATCAGCAGTAGACAAAGTGTTGAGATGATCGATCATTTGCTCAACGGTGCCTTGCAAAGCCACAACAAAATCATTGAGTTCGGACATGTTGGTTGCAACGCGCTTGTTGAAGCGTCCAGACTCGTGAGGGATAGACCAATTCGGAACCCATTTCTCAAAGCTCTGAAAGGCAGAAGGCAAAGTATGATTTTTCACAGCTTACCCTCCATCATCAAACGGTTCACTTTATAGTGATGCCGTAAAGCCATTTCTTGCCTTGACAAAATCACTTCATTCATTACACCGCTGCTTAATGCATTGTGTTGCGCTTCAATCGTATTGAGATCCTCTCGGAATACGTCACGCACTCTGGCTCTGAAATAGGATCTACTGATTCGCTCGCCAAGATTTTTGGTTTGATAGGCATAGGCTTGGTTCGTGATCAGCATCTTGCTTTCATCAATTGGCCAAAAAGTAATCTCGTTATGCCAACAATTTCCAATCAGCATGACGATATTTGGAAAAAACTCAACGACATCAAACGCCCATTTATCATGCTTTGCAGAATTGATGCCAGGTGGTAAACCTTCCAAATTGAAATCAAAAGCCGGAATCATCAATCGACCATATTTGGCTGCAATTTTTTCGGCACGAACAAAAACCTTGTCAGGATTACCTGGCGCAGAATAGCGGTGATGCCGATCAAAGATTTCTATATGCGGACGATGTCTGTCTGGATTTGACTTGCCGCCTTGGTAGTCCCTGGCGGTACTTTTATGCAGATAAAGGGTGTGGTATCCCTCCGTAAATGAATTAACACCTAGATGCCAATTTCCATTCACAACAGATTTAAACGATGCAACCTTTTCTTGATGTTCGAAATAGTTGTCATATTGCGAAAACATTGGTCCTAACCATTGCTCAAGCGTGCAATGGGGCTTATCCGCCAAGTTGATGAAAATAAATGTATTCCAAATTTGCGAATGAACCTCGATCAAGCCTAATTGTTCGGGGTCGCAATTTTCAAATTCTTTGGCATCTGTAATGTTCAGCAACTTTCCATCGGTGCTAAAACTCCAGCCGTGAAAATTACACGTAAAAACAGCCTTTTTCCCATCGCCTTCACGCACAATTTTGTTGCCTCGGTGGCGGCAAATGTTGTGAAAAACTCTGACCACGTCGTCTTTGCCTCGGATGACCAAAAGGGAAAGATTGAATGTTGGGATGTCGTAGACAAAGTAACTTCCATTTTCAGGAACATCCATTGTGTGACCAATAGAGAGCCAAGCTTTTCGCCAAATGGCTTCTTTTTCTAAAGCATAATTTTCCGCAGTGAGAAGTTCACCGAGATTGATCCTAGAAGGAAGGTCCTCAACGGTACCTCGAATGAGCGAATCAAGATGAGCCTGCATTACATCCCTTTGCTTAAAAACTCATACTTGCAAAGGAATTGAACTTTGTCAATTAAGGATTTCCATCAACATTAAATCTTCCAGCGCTCATTTCAAGAATGCGAGGCATTTAAATGTATGACTATTCTCAAACATGGCAAAAAGCAGTTACGAAGTTTTCCTCTATTCAGAACGAATAGGTGTGGCAGCCACAGACTGAGAAATACTCTCACACCGAGGATCAAGAAGTGATAAGGTTGCATCAAGTAAATTAGTCTCTTACGCAAATTACATAGATTGATAATCTATGCAGGAGAAGAATCAATGAGTTTATGCAGTCGAAGGACTATATTTAAAGGCCTAGTCAGCGGATTTTCTTTGGGGTTCTTTCCTGAACTTCGCGCACAAAGCTCTAGCGGTCAATTTAAACCGACACGCCCTGTGAAATTAATTTCACCATTGCAAGCTGGTGGTGCAACTGATGCAATTATTCGTCCAATTGCACAGAAATTAAGTGAGCTTTGGGGGCAGTCAGTAATTGTTGAAAACAAGCCTGGTGGCGGAACTATTGTCGGTACACAGTCCGTAGTTCAATCTGCTCCTGACGGTCACACATTTGGTGTTGTCATTAGTGCTTTGACAATCAACCCAAGTCTTCGAAACGATTTACCTTATGACACTTTCAAAGATATTACGCCATTGACCCAAATTGGTACCGTCACTAGTGCACTCGTTGCACATCCAAGTTTGTCGGCAAATACTTTGCAAGAAGTTATCGATTTTGCAAAATCAAAACCAGGTGCTATATCTTGGGCCTCATTGGGAGTTGGAACAGCTGGCCACATAACGGGAGAATTATTGCGTAAGAAGGCAGGTATTGACATCGTGCATGTCCCTTTTGCTGGCAGCAGTGGCGCATACAGAGAAATGCTACCCGGTCGAGTCCAAATGGGTTTTGTTGTATTGGAATCAGCATTGCCGCATGTCAAAGCAGGTAAGCTTAAAATAATTGCCCTTTGCGATCGAAGAAAGAATAAGCTTTTCCCCCAAATACCAATTCTTGATGACACTATCAAAGGTCTAAGTTACGACGGTATATTTGGATTGATTGCACCACCAAATTTACCTCCTGAGATACTGAAGAATTTATTTAGTGACATTTCGAAAGTTTTATTTGATCCTGAAATTAAGCTGCAATTGGACCGCCAGTCTATGGATGTTCTTGCCTCAAGTCCCTCAGATTTTGCAAATTACATTCGAGTTGACGTAAATCATTGGAAGAACGCAGTCAGAGAGTCAAACGCTAATGTCAGTTGATGGAACTCTATTTAACAAAATTTGGAATCGTCATGTAGTCGAAGATCTCGGCGAAGGTTTTAATCTTTTGTATGTAGACCGGCACGTAGTTCCTGATTTTAACGGCAGTGCTTTCACAAGGTTGCGTGACCGCGGCTTAAAGGTTAGGAAACCCGAGTTGACATTTGCAACTGCGGATCATTCTGTTTCGACCGATCCGAAAGCGCCCGATGTCCTGCAAAAACTTAATCCACATGTACAAAATTTACGTCAAGAAACACAAGAATTTGGCGTGAAGAACTTTGATATTGGACAAATTGGTCACGGTATTGTTCATGTCATCACCCCCGAGATGGGGATAGCACTTCCAGGTCTGACGGTCACGATTGGGGACAGCCACACATGTACTAATGGGGCCTTGGGCGCATTAGCTTGGGGTGTAGGACAAGGTGAAATTGTGCACATTCTGGCTACCCAGACCTGCGTACAACAAAAACCCAAAACTATGCGCATTAACCTCGAAGGTATTTTGCCTATCGGAATTGGGGGCAAAGATTTGGTGCTTTTCATCATAGGACAATTGGGGGTTTCTGCAGGCAATGGCTACGCAGTTGAGTATGCTGGCTCCGCAATTGAGAGCTTACCCATGGAGTCTCGATTTTCTTTGTGCAATATGTCAGTCGAATGGGGTGCTCGTTACGGAATCATCGCTCCTGATCAAATTACCTTAGATTACGTCAAAGGCCGGCCCTACGCGCCTAAGGGAGAAAATTGGGATGCAGCCATTAAAGATTGGAAATTGTTAGTCACGGATCCTGATGCAATATTCGACTGTGAAATCACCTTAAATGTGACGGGCATGAAACACCAAATCACATGGGGCAATAGTTTGGACATGGTTTGCTCTATCGATGAAAAACTTCCATATTTAATCGATGCCAAAGATTCATCTCATCTGGCCAACATGAAATCTGCTATGGCTTATATGGATTTAAGTGAAGGTTGCGAACTGCTTGGATTAACTGTCCAACGGGTATTTATAGGATCTTGTACAAATAGCCGCATAACTGACTTAAGAGCCGCAGCAGCCATTGTCAAAGGCCGTCATGTAGCGGCTCATGTAAAAGCTTGGGTTGTACCTGGCTCTGAATTGGTAAAACGACAAGCTCAGCAAGAAGGACTCGATAAGATCTTTCTTGAAGCAGGTTTTGAATGGAGAAATCCGGGCTGCTCAATGTGTTTAAGTGCAAATGGAGAAATCATAGGTCCTGGTGAGAGAGCTATATCAACTGCTAATCGTAATTTTGCAGGACGGCAAGGGCCAGGTAGTAGAACGCATATTACCTCCCCTGCTGTCGCAGCAGCATCAGCTTGTGCTGGGGTCATTGCTGACCCAAGTCAGATGATTTTGCAGGAGTAGCCAAATGACGGCTTTGATCACACTACAAGGTACAGCAGCTGCTTTAATGAAATCAGACATCAACACTGACACCATTGCTCCTTTAGTTAGAGCAGGCCAAGGACTTCAACCTGCTGGCATCCGAAGCTCATTCGAATTAGCTCAGCGGCTTTTTGGCCCCTGGCGTTACCAAAGTAATGGGCAGGAAATCCCCGAGTTTGTTCTTAATAGAGAACCATTTCGTGAATCTAAATTTTTGATAGCAGGTGAAAATTTCGCATGCGGAAGTTCAAGAGAGACTGCTGCAACAATGCTTCAAGCCTTTGGAATTCGATGCGTCATTGCGCCAAGTTTTGGTTTAATTTTCAAAGACAATTGCTTCAGAAATCACATGTTGCCATTGGTGTTACCAATTGAGGACATCATTAAGCTCAGCGTCATGGCAGAGCGTGGAGAGCATTTTTTCTTGAATCTAAGAAATTTGGAGCTCAAAACCGCTTCAGGATTTGAAATTTCATTTTCAATACCTCTGTTTAGGCAACAGATGTTGATAAATGGATCTGATGAATTATCAAACACCTTGAGTCGTGCGCAATCAATCAATCAATTTGAAGAGCTTGTGTCAAAGAAAAGACCATGGGAACAATTGCTAGGATGAAGAATTTTGTTCTACCGCAAAAATTGGTCTTTGGACTCTCACACCATTTCACAGAATCCATCGCCCACAACGATCAGTCTCAAGTGGCTTTCTAAATAATTGGGGTTAAAGGTACGCAAATGATTTATAAAAACTTAGGTCGCAGCCCCTTGAAAGTCTCTCGCATCTGCCTTGGAACCATGATGTTTGCAGATCAAACCAACATCTCCGAGGCTCGCAGCATTGTTGACCATGCCCTGGAGAACGGTTGCAACTTCATTGACACGGCCGATGTTTATAGTTTTGGAAAATCTGAAGTGATGACGGGCGAATTGATCAAAGGCAGTCGCAACCGTTGGATCTTGGCCAGTAAAGTTGGCAACAGCATGTCAGAACAACTCAATGAGCGCGAATACTCGTGCACCTGGATGATGCGCGCATGTGAGGAAAGCTTAAGTCGCTTGCAAACCACCCATTTGGACATCTATTACCTGCACCGAGACTTCAATGGCATGCACCTTGAAGAGCCCTTACGAGCTATTGAGTCTTTGCTGCGCGATGGCAAAATTCGATATTGGGGTTTGTCTAATTTCAGAGGTTGGCGAATTGCAGAGGTCATGCGCTTATGCCAGCAATTGAACATGCCAGCACCTGTTGTCTGCCAGCCATACTACAATTTGCTCAACCGTCTGCCAGAGGTTGAAATACTGGAAGCTTGTGCACATTACGGAATAGGCGTTGCGTCCTATAGTCCAATCGCTAGAGGCATACTCACTGGCAAATATGCACCCGAAGCAGCGCCCATTCCAGAAAGCCGTTTGGCGCGTGGCGACAAGCGCATGCTAGAAACTGAGTACCGCAAAGAGTCTTTAGAGATCGCACAAAAGCTCAGCGTCCGTTGCGAAGAAAAAGGTATTCAACTCTCGCACTTTGCATTAGCTTGGGTATTAGCAAACAGAGCCGTCACATCCGTCATTGGCGGGCCCCGCACGTTGGCGCAGTGGCAAGACTATTGGGGGGCATTGGATGTCACCATCACACACGAGGATGAAGAGTTTGTGAATCAACTTGTCTCGCCTGGGCATCCATCTACACCAGGCTATAACGATCCTTCTTATCCACTTTCAGCAAGGCGTGATGCTTGACTAGATGGTGAAGCTACCTGCAAAAAAATAAAGTCATACGCATGACGTTCAAAGTCTAGCTCGCAAATGCAAAGAAATGCTATTGCTGGATCCATGAGTTTGAAACCATAAAATTAAATGACGGAACGTTTTGGTGGGTAGCTAAGTTAGTGCAAAAGTCTAACGAGCTGTTTCGACTTCTTGCGTAGTTGCTCGCCTTAGTTCGCGACGAACTGAAAGATCGAAATATCGTCCACGATGCAGTGTTGCTGTATTGTCCCACATGACTAAATCGCCTACTTGCCAGTGGTGCGTATAAACGAACTGGCGTTGAGTGGCATGTTCGAGAAGATCCATTAAAAGTATCCTACTCTCAGCGAGAACCATGCCTTCAACTTCGCAAGCATGTGCTCCAACGTACAAAATTTTACGCCCAGTTTGAGGATCTGTTTGAATGAGGGGCCAGACAACAGGAGGGAATGTGGCAATCTGTTCTGGGGTGTACTGGGTATCGCCCAACATAAACCTTGAATGAAGGGCTGAGTGAACTGCATTTTTACCCTTGATTTGCGCCCTGCGCCAATCGGGTAATTGATCATAGGCTAAACGCAAGTCAGCAAACTCTGTTTCACCACCAAAATCTGGTACCACTGTGGCGGCAAGCATAGAATATTTTGCACGAGGCTTTTGAAAAGAGCTGTCACTGTGCCACAACTGATTGGCCAGATTGCTCACAATTTTATTGTGATCTCGAGCAGCAACATGGCCATCGACGGTGACATTAGAAATATCAGCCAATTCGTTGTATTTCAACCGATGTCCACCTGACTTAATTTTTCTGAAACCCAATTCTAAGGGGCCGAGGGAATTAGCAAATGCAATTTGTTCGTCTTGACCAATGTGTTGTTCTGGAAAGACCAGAACCCCATGTTGATCCATAGCTTTTTTGATGGAATCTGCCTGAGCGAGCGAGACATGACTGAGATTAATGTCTGTGACTCGCCCCGCAAATGGTGAAAGTTGTTCGATACGCATACTGAGAGCTTTATGATTTCAGACTTAGTCATTTAGTCAAGTTTGATATTGGCGCTCTTAACCAGCTTTGTCCAACGTTCAATGTCCTCCTTGATCGTTGTATCAAATTGTTCAGGCGTTAGGGGATTAGGCTCCAATCCCAAGGCCGCCATTTTTTCAATCACTTCGGTCTTTTTCATCACACCCAAAACATCGTTATAAATTTTTTGCACCACAGGTCTTGGCGTACCACTGGCCACAACCATACCAAACATGCTTTGAACAGTGAAACCAGGGAAGAGTTCTGCTACTGTAGGTATTTCGGGCGCCAAAGGCGATCTGCGAGGGCCTGTAACAGCAATGGGTTTAAGCTTTCCTGACTTCACATAGGGCAAGCTAGAGAAAAGTGGGTCAACCAAAAAATCAATTCGACCAGAAAATACTTCTGGATATGCTGGGCCACTGCCCTTAAAAGGAACATGAAGCAGTTCAATCCCTGCCCTTTGCTTTAGAAGTTCCATGGCAAAGTGCATTGAACTGCCACTACCAGGACTGGCATAGGAATATTTGCTTGGATTCTTTTTAACCAATTCAACCATGTCTTTCAGGTTGCTACTGGGATAGGCCGATGTCGCAGAGATCAAGACATTGGAAACACCCAATATAGTGATACCAGACAGGTCCTTCACAGTATCAAATGGAAGTTGGCGCATGGCGGGATTGATTACATGTGGCGTTGCAACCAAGCATAAAGTGTGGCCATCAGGTGCAGCCTTGGCTGTGAAGTCAGTTCCGAGTGCTGTGCCAGCGCCAGGTTTGTATTCGACTATCACTGCTTGACCCCATGCTGTTTGCAAATGTTGTTGCAATGATCTAGCCAATATATCGATGGCACCTCCTGGTGCATTCGGCACAATCAACGTGACGGGCTTGCTAGGAAAGCTAGGTTGTGCAAAAGCATTTGGAAGAGTTGCAGTTGCTGTGATGGCAGACATACCCACACCAAATTGGCGACGTGTAATAAGTTGTTTCATTCGAACTCCTTTTTCAATTTGATTTATGTATTAATCTAGCTTTGCACCCGTGGCTTGAATGACGGGAGTCCATTTTTTGATCTCATCCAAAATATAGGTGTTGTACTCTTCGGGAGTGGATGCAATTGACTCTTGCCCAATTGATCGAATCCGATCAGCGACCTCAGGCATTTGCATGACAGTGGCAAAATCATTTCTAATTTGACGTACAAGTGCAGGTGATGTGCCTCCTCGAGCAATCAAACCAAAGACGCCAGTGAAATCGTAACCGTTGACTGATTTTCCGAATATTGGCGAATTGGGTGTTAGGTCGGCACTCTTACTGCCCAACGTGCCAATGAGTTTGAGTTTGCCAGCCTGCACGTGTTGCAATGTACTGTGTAAGACAGGGTCAATCATTAATTTAATATGCCCCCCCAATACATCATTGATTGCTTGTGCACTTCCTTTGTAGGCTACGTATTCCATTGTTGTACTGGTCATAGAGTTGAGTAAACTCATGCCAAGGTAAGATTGAGTCGTTGCCGCAGCATAAGTCAAGGGTGGTTTTTGTTTAGCCAGTTCAATCAATTCAGTTGGTGTATTGGCAGGCAGTGAGGGGTGCGCATATATACCCATTTGAAAGCGAGTGAGCATCATGATGCCTGTCAAATCTTTCAAAGTGTCATATGGAAGTTTGGCACCAAGCAATGGGTTTGTCACGTGTGAGCCAGTAACAATTCCTATCACATGGCCATCAGGTGCAGATTTAGCCACGATATCAGTTCCGATGGCAGTGTTAGCACCTGGTTTATTTTCAACAACCACTGGTTGTTTCCATTTTTCGCTCAGTTTTTCAGCCATCAAACGTGCCAAAGCATCTGTGGCACCCCCCGGAGGAAATGGAACAATCAAGCGAACGGTTTTATTTGGGTAGTCTGCGGCTACTGCACTTTGAAATGCGGAAGCAAAAAACATCAAACCCAACGTGATCAGATTGAAAAAAGATCTCATTTAATTTCCTCTGAAATGGCTTTTGAACGCTTGGTAATTTCAATAAGGCCTTGAGTAGCATCAACTCTGACCCAGTCGCCAGATTCAATGATGTCTAAAGGATTTTGGTCAAAATCGGTTACGCAAGGTGCACGTGTGACCACAGCCCCAAGAGCAACTTTGGTCGTCATTTCGTTGAACAACATGGCAGCGGGACTCACTCCAAAAGTGCGCGTGAGATGAAATGCATTGGACCAACCCGAAGACCCTTTTGCTCCAGGGAAAACCAAAACTTTTCCAGCAAAACTCCTGCCTTTCAGTTCATGTCGTGTTTCAACAATAGTGCCCGTTCTGGAGTCAATTCCGCCCCAGCCAGAAATTTGTTGATTAGTAACTAAGGCCTCGCCCTCGCAGATGCCTGGGACCACGCATCTGCCATGCAAGATAATTTTGTGGGTGCTATCGTTCATCTCAATCCGCCTTGCCAATGGCCAGTGCAAGCCGCCTCTACGCAATCGGCCGTAGAGCCAAACCAAGCTTGAATACCCAGAATGGCAGGAAGGTAATGTGTTTGTTTAGCTGAGTCCATAGCGACTACTCGAGTCCCTTTGGGCATGGCGCGACTCATGGCTGAACAACTGTCAGACAAAATGTGACCTCCAGCTTCTTCAATGATTCTGGTATAGCCATTTTGATCACACAGAGTTTTGGTACTTCGCGGCGTAAAGATCCATAGCTCACAGTCAGGGTGAACTTTGCGCCCCTCAATGAGTTGCGCCAGTTCCCAAAGTTGCTCCATGCTGTAGTGAGGGCAACCCAGCATGACGTAGTCAACCTTAGTTTCTTTGCCTGTGCTATTGAGTTTGTCCAGAATTTGGGTCTTTTCTTTGGCATCAAACCTAAATATTTCTCGTGGTTTTTTATGTCCAAAGGCTTGCGCTAGAGTCATGGCTTCAGGAGTAATACCTTCAATATGGTACATCTCTACGCCACCTGAAGACGATGCTGAAGCGCCAAAGTGTTTCAATCTTGCCAAGTTAGGTGTTCTAACAATACCAGTCACTACGGGGACTTTTTCCTGAACTTTGTCGCCAATCCAATAACCCAACAAGCCCCAATCAGCGGTCGTCTCTATAGGTGTAGCAACCTCGATTAAATGAGTTCCTAAACGATTCTCGTCAAGGTGGTATCCCCAATAAGGAATTCTTTGAGTCAGCATGGCAGCTCCAACGCTCTCACGACCTTCCGTATTGGTTCGAGCCCCCAAGACCGCATTGCAATAGATTACGGCAGAAGACTCCATCCAAGCGCAATGTTCACCTCGTGTAGGAATGTTTCCTACCTGATAAGGGGTACAAGTATTGGTTGCTTGGATCCCAAGACCTGTAGTAAAAGCTTCGCCCTTTCGGAAAAAATGAACGGTCTCCTCATCAACACCCATTCGCGCAGCTTGGGCTGGATCAAATCCCAATTGGGTGTGGGTCGTAAAAGCCTTGATTTTTGGAATGGAAACAACTTCATCGCTATCTAGACTAAATTGTGAGAACACCGCATCCATGCCCCCATTTTGTTTGGCAAAATCTCGCATGAACGGAGTGGTTGCACTTACCGAGGCAACAATGTTGTTGGTTTCAACCAGTCGTTCAGCTCCTAAGGCATTGCCGTAACGCATCAGTAAGTCCATAGCCTTCTGAACCGCAGGCCCTTGATTGCCATCCAGCATCCTCTTTTCTTCATCTGTCAGTTGCATACCATGACCTTAAACGGTTTCGGCGGTTTGCACATGCACGGCCTGCGGTCTTAAGTAAGCACCCTGGGCAATCAGTTTGGCTTGAAGCGCATGAATGTCAACGGCGCGAGGTTGAACTTTCTGCGCAACTGCCAATGCGGCAGCCACGCCAGCTGCCTGACCAGTTAACCAGCATTGAGGGATTTCGCGCATGAAGCCGTGTGAATTTCTGTCGCAAGAAAGGTGTCGACCACAGGCGAGCAAACCATCCAGTGATTCAGGCACCAAAGCGCCATATGGCACAGAGATGTTGGGGAAGTTGGGAGATACCGCTGGTGAGACAGCAATTTCATCAGGCAGCGCCACCCCCATTGGCCACTGCTCACGCAAGACAGCACTCATTCCTTTTAATCGACGTGCATGCCTGACGCCAATTTGAGGTGCGCTGAGCATCAAATACGCGTTTTCAAAGCCAGGGGCATGTTCTTTAAAAAAATCAAGGTGCTGCGACATCGCGCGATGCGATCGCACTTCTACGGCTGTTAAATCATCGACATCCAGTGCAGAGTATCCGGTTTGTCTAGGACCCATGAACAAAGCGATGTCGTTGCGCCATGAAACAAAAGGTCTCTCGAATAAACCACAAGCCTCACGTCCCTTCGCCATAAAAGCGGTAAAAGCGTCGGGTTGCCCCGCTTTGAATTCAATCCATCGATTCATATCAACGCCACCAAAAAGCCAGGCTGTGTTCATGCAATGGTGAACGTCGGCCGCTTCAATGTCATTGGTGTATGCAGCACCTGCGCGTGCAAACATGTCACCGTCGCCAGTTGCATCAATTAGCACTTTGGCTTTGATAGCCATGCGCCCCTCTTTGCTTTCAAAGGCAACACCAATGACTGTATTGTTTTCAACCAAGGGCTCTGCAGCCCATGAGTGATAGATGAGCTTGACGTTCTCTTCCAGCACTATTTCTTGACTAAGAAGTTTCAGACGCTCCGGATCAATGGTTGGCGACCATGTAACAACGCCGTGATAGGCTGCAGTTCTTTGCGACCAATGTGCTGCTTTGGTAGGATCTTTGGAACCCCAATCGCTTTTATCAGGGCCTGCAATGGCGTCAGCTGGCAGTCGGTTGAAGATTTCTTCTGCAAATCCGCGGATGACCAATTTGCCCTCCCAATCTGTCATGCGGTCAATCCAAAGTACCAGGCCACCGGTCGACAGTCCACCCAGATGGTTGTAGCGCTCTAAAAGTGCCACACTTGCGCCAGACCTAGCAGCTGCAACCGCAGCAGCTGTGCCTGAAGGCCCCCCACCCACAACGAGAACGTCGCATTGGTGGTAAACAGGAATTTGCCGAGAGGCTTCTTGCACGTAGCCAAAGTCAGGACGTGGCTCTCTTTGGTCTTTGCGCTCAAAGACATCTGACACCAAAATGCGCTCAGCTGAGCGCTCTGTGCTGAACATTCCTTTGTTTTCGGCCATGATGTTTCTCGATTCGATCGTAAAAAATTATTGAGGATCAACCAAAACGGCACCTTGGTTCAATGGGCCGACGTTGCGTCTGTATATTTGCAGCCACCCTGTGTCAAATTGTGGCTTAGAAGGTTTCCATGCCGCTTGTCGTTTGGCCATTTCATCTTCGTCCACTTCGAGGTCACAGCGTTGAGTCTCAAGGTCGATTGTCACAGTGTCGCCATTCTTTGCCAAGGCAAGCGGGCCACATACGGCGCCCTCAGGCGAAACCTCAGCAACCACAAGTCCCTTGCAGACCAAACCAGAAAGATGACCGTCAGTAATGAGTGCAACCTTGTCGCCAAGGCCTAAGCCATCAATGGCAAAAACAACTTTGGAGGAGCCGCCACCCATACCAGGACCACCGCAGACCCCTGCACCTCGCATGATGATGACATCGCCTTCTTTGATGGTGCCATCTTGCAGGGCCACCAATGCTGCATCTGAAGTCGGAAAGCATACTGCGGGACCGCTGAATTTTTGCGTTTTCCGCTCCACTATGCCTGTTTTGATGATGCCGTACTCTGGCGCCAAACTGCCTCGTAACATCATGATGGCTGGTCTATTAGAAATAGGACGATCAATGGGGCGAATAACTTCTTCATCTACCACTTTGTAATCCTTCAAGTTTTCAGCCAAGGTTTTACCAGTAACGGTCATTGCCGACGTGTTTAGCAATGACTCAAGTTGTTTTAAGACAGCCTGTGCACCTCCTGCACGATCAAAAACCTCAATCACGTGTTCGCCGACTGGACGAACTGAGGTTAAGACCGGAATATCATGCGCAAATTTTTCAAACATGCCATAGACATCTGCACCGCAATTAGCTTCAGTGGCCACTCCTTGTAAATGTTTGATCGAATTGACAGAGCCACCGACAGACAAAATCGTTTTAACAGCATTTTCGAACGCACCTTGCGTGAGAATGTCTCTGGGCTTCAGATCTTCCCAGACCATTTCCACAATGCGTTTCCCCGCTCTTCGTGCGGCATCAAACATGGCATCACTATTGGCAGCAACAGGCGTCGTACCTGGAAGCGCCATACCCAAAGCTTCGCAACAAATGTGCATTGAATTGGCCGTCCCCATTCCGGAACAAACGCCTGGTCCGCGAATGGCATTTCGACTCATCCCGATAATTTTGTCCATAGACATGCGGCCCATCTGTGCATGCATGGCGCCTACGAAAACGTCTTCGATATCAACATGCTCACCTTCAAACTCCCCACTGGGTTGATAGCCACAAGCCACCATCAACGTAGGAATATTCAAACGACCGGCCGCCATCATTTGGCCAGGCACAGTTTTATCACAAGAGGTGAGGCAGATCATGCCGTCTAATTGAGCTCCCTCAACGACCACTTCAATGTCATTGGTGACTAAGTCACGTGAAGACAAAATATACCCCCCCCGACCTCCGGCACCAATAACGAAATCACTGGGTGCCGCCGTTCTAATTTCGAAAGGAACAGCCCCAGCGGCACGAATGGCTTCCTTCACCACTGCAGCAACACCATCTAAATGAGAGAAGCAAGCTGCCAATGAGGAGGAGCTATTGACGATGGCAATTTTGGGTTTTTCGCAATCTTCTTCAGGAATTCCCATGCCTTGCCACTGCGCATTGCGCACAGCCCAAAGGTATGATCCTTTGGGGAAATTACTGCGCAATTTGCGAGGCCTCGAATTGATAGTTGTCATGAGGTCATTTCCATTTCTATAAGGATTGAATTTCAGGTATAGCCTTGCCATATGATTTTGTGGCATGCTCACAAATCTGTGTTCCCGGAGTATTTTGATGAATGCAAACAAGAAAAAAATCTCTGCCGTGATTCCCAATTCGCCGCCTGTACGAAAGGTTTCGCGAACAGCTCCTGTCGATGGTTCGACAGCCTCTGTGAATCGATTCTTGGCCGCCTACATCATGGGAGTAGCGAATCGCTTGGCGAATGGTGCATCGAACTATTACCGGACTCACTTTAATTTGGGCATGTCTGAATGGCGTGCCATGATGGCCATTGGTGCTACTGCTGAAAGTATCGTGCGTGAAGTGGCAGAAATGGCAGACCTCGACTATGCAGCGGCAAGCAAAAGTGTTCGCGTGCTGGAAGATCGGGGTTTTGTATCCGTCCAGCAAACAACCGGAAGAGGACGAGCCGCCATTGTGCGACTTACCCCAGAAGGCGCGAGGATTTATAAAAAACTTCGTGAAGCTGCAAGGCGTCGACAAACGCGTTTGATTTCGGAATTTACGCAGCAGGAAGTTGACGTTCTGTGGACATTGCTGCGCCGTGTTGAACAACAAGTTCCCCACATGAATAGCGATTAATTTCATAGCATCACCCGCCAGTTTTAGCACGTTGAATGCCTGCATAAATGCGGGTTCGCAATTCTGCAAATCGAGGTTCAATGCGCGTTTTTACTTGAGACCGTGGTGATGGAATATCTATCATTACATCATCCAGGATTCGAGTGGGGGATGCAGAAAGAACAAGCACTCGTTGCCCCAAATAAACAGCCTCATCAATGTCATGCGTGACGAAAATAAGCGTGAGTCCAAGTTCAGACCATAAGTGCAACATCAAGTCTTCAAGATCAGCCCGAGTTTGAGCGTCTACTGCTGCAAAAGGCTCGTCCAGAACCATCACCTTTGGCTGATAGGCCACTGCACGGGCAATGGCCACACGTTGTTGCATTCCGCCTGAAAGTTGCCAGGGGTAGGAGTCTCCCACGTGATCAAGTTCCACCGATTTGAGTGCGGATGAAACGGTGCGGTCACGCTCGATTTTAGAGATGTCACGTTCGCGCAGCGGAAGCGTCACGTTTTCACGAACCGTTTTCCATGGAAACAAACTTCGCCCATATTCTTGAAAAACTACGGCCATTTCTTCAGGCGGCTCTGTTACTTCATGTCCATTCACGCGAACAGCGCCTGAAGTGGGTTTCAATAAGCCCGCAAGACATTTCAGCAATGTTGTCTTTCCAGCGCCAGATGGGCCAACAATGCATGTGAAATCGCCTTGATTGACTTCGAAGCTAAGATCACCAATGGCTTCAACGCGGCGCTCTTTAGATTCATAGATTTTGTTCAAATGGTCGACAGAGACCATTGCATTGTTTTGAGGTCTCACTTTTAGGATTTCCTTTCCAAATCGCGCATCCCGTAATACCAATTGAGCGCCCATTTTTCAAAGAGTCTGAAGATGAAAGAGAGACTAAAACCAAATAAACCAAGCATTAAAACGCCACTCCACATTTGAGGTATTTCATAGCTTCGCTGGAAATAAATAATCGCTGATCCCAAGCCATCCAACGCTGCAAACATTTCGCTTATGACCATCAGCACAATGCCAATTGAAAGCCCTAGCCTCATTCCGACGATGATTTGAGGTGAAGCACTGGGAATGATGAAATGTCTGAGCCTAGCTATTCCGCGAATGCCGTAGGTTTGACAAGTTTCACTTAAGACCTTATCGGCTGCCTTGACACCTTCTACGGTGTTCAAAAGAATTGGCCAAAATGCACCTGCCACAATGATTGTGATTTTCATACTGTTGCCAAATCCCATACTGACTATGAGCAAAGGAATCATGGCAACTGGCGGAATAGCACGGAAAAATTCCAGCACTGGTTCAAGGATTCGGCGCACAGGCGCATACATACCGATCGGAATGCCAAACGTGATACCACAAATGCACGCAAGCAAGTAACCTATGGTCAATCTTTCAAGACTGGGCAATACATCTGAAAAAAATCTAGGGCCAAGCCACAATAAATTAAATTGTTTGAGAACAGCTGCAAGTGATGGGAAATAAAAATTAGTTGAATTGGCACTCAGCAAATATAACAAGGTAAAAAGAATCGCAGGCAGTGCCAGTTCTACAAACAGTTTGCGCAAGACGCTAAGAATCATGATTGCACCCCCAGATTTCTCACACTGGGATGCCAGCTCAGAATTCGAATTTCAAACAAACGTGCCATCAAGTTAATGGCAACACCAATCAAACCTGCGATCAGTACATAGGCATAGGCCTCTGCTGTTGCGTTGGATGTTTGAGCCACCACAATGCCACGGCCTATTCCATGACTGCCAATGACCATCTCTGCAGTGACGGCCAGCACCAGCGCCATTGCTGCAGCCAATCGCACACCAGTGAAAAGAAACGGCAGTAACGTAGGCCATGCGACATTTCGAATAAATCCAATCCGCGAGAATCGAAATGATCGCGCGGTGTCACGCGCCACAGAGTCGATGTCATTTAAGCCATATAGCATTTGCAAAAGAACTTGCCAAAATGCTGCATAGGTAATGAGTACCACCCCCGATTGATACCGCGATCCAAAAATCAAAATAACACCCGGAATCAAGGCTACTGAAGGAATTGGACGAAGAAATTCAATGGTGGAATGCGTATAACTACGAGCGCCTGGAGTGAGCCCAATGAACAGCCCAATGGCTACGCCAGCCAAGGTGGCGATGGTCAGCCCCAATGCCCAGGTTCGAACCGTAGAAAGTAAAAAACTCCAGAACTCTGCCGTCCGAGAAATTTCCAATAGTTTATCAACAACATTGGAGAAGGGTGGGAAAAAGCTAGGGTTAATAAAGCCCAAACGAGGTGCCAGCTCCCAAGCTAGAGCGAGTAACGCAATGCCTAGAAGGCTGGACAACCTGTTCATAGTTTATTTGCTGTTCCAAACAACTTCGTCGTAAACAGCTGGCTTCAATAGCATGCCAAACTCTTGCCCCGTTTTGGAGAACATTTCAACAGATTCGCGCGGAATGGCAGTGAGGTAGCGCGGCAAGATTAGTTTTGCTGCAACATCGCCCCCTAGCTTGGTGAATTTGGGCAACTGTGCACGAATTTGCTCTGGGTTTTTTTGCGCAAATTCCAAAGATTCATTGATAGCCGACTGAATTTTTTTGAACAATTCTGGATTGGCTTTGATCTGCGCTTCAGATGTGAAGTAAGATGAAGTCAGCATGCTGTTTTTAGACATCGACTGATAAGGTGATGCAATCGCAGGAAAGCCAGACCCCATGGCTGCAGTGCCAAATGGTTCAGCACCAACCATGGCATCTGTTTTGCCAGATTGCAAAGCAGCCAATGCCTCTGCAAAACCAAGTTCAATGAATTTAACTTTACTTGGATCACCACCATCAGCCTTCACTGCGGCTTTGCCCAGCATTTGCAGCAAACCATTCAGCGCGTTCACACTCACTGTTTTACCTTCTAAGTCTTTGCCAGATTTAATGCCGCTTTTAGGACCTGCATGAATCATCGTCACGTCTGCACCAGCAACGCCTGTTGAGCTAGAACCCGCAGCAATAATTTTCACTGGCAGGCCTTTGTCGCGAGCCTGAAGTACGTTGACTAAAGCGGTAAAGCCAAAATGGTATTCACCACTGACAACAGCAGGAACCGCACCCGTTGATGCAATGTTGGCTTTCAAAGTCAGACCATGTTTTTTGAAAATGCCAACTTCCTCACCCAAGTAAAGTGCCGCCACATCCGTAACAGGTACGAAACCTGCATTCACAGTGATCAGTGGCTTGGTTTGCGCGTATACGGTACTTGAAGCTATGGCGCTGACCATGGCCAAGCCGAGCATAACGCGGCGCTTGAAAGCTTGCGGTTTCATAAAGTCTCCTTTGGGTGGGTAAAAAATATACGTTTAAAAAGGGTTAATGACTTGATGTTTTTGCATGGCGTTCAATCCATTTCAAAGAACGATCCCATGCCAAAGAAGCCGATGTGGCATCAAAGGAATCTCTTTCATCGCAATTGAACCCATGCCCAGCCGGGTAAACATGCAACTCACATTCAGGCCTTTCAACTTGAATTCGTTTGACATCTGACATGGAAATGGTGTGATCTTTCTCACCATAATGAAGGAGGCTTGGAACGCGTGCAGGTTGTTGCAGGTGATTCACAATATGTCCACCGTAATAACCGACCACAGCGGAAATACCGCTACAGCCTTGCCCTACCAAATAAGCAACCGATGCGCCCAAACAAAATCCCATGACGCTTACTGGTTCATTCAAAGATGCGCGGGCATGCTGAACTGTTGCAAGCACATCCAAGACCATTAAGTCCCAATTTAATTTGGGAAGAAACTTCAATGCATATGCAATTTCTTCTTTGCTATAACCAGTTGCAAAGCCTGGTTCAAGTCGATCAAATAGCGCAGGTGAATACGCTTCGTATCCTTGAGCCGCTAACTTTTCACAAACAGCTTTTATGTGGTGGTTAACGCCAAAAATTTCTTGAAGCACCAGGATGGACCCACGCTGAAAGCCGTTAGCTTTAACGTGCCAGCATGCGAATGTGTGACCATCATTGGCAGTGATGTTGATGCTGGCCATGTCAGTCTGCTGTTCCAAGAATTCGTCCACCATCGACCACAATTTGAGTCCCAGTGATCATGGCCGATGCAGGAGAAGCTAAAAATAAAGCTGCTCCATAAAGGTCTGAGGGTTCTGCAATGCGTCCTAAAGGTGTCGCCATCTCAAATGGACGGCGACTTTCTGGTAATTTCAGGCGACCGCCACCAATGTTGGTAATCACAGGACCGGGCGAAATGGCATTAACCAAGATTCCATATTTAGCAAGCTCGAGCGCAAATTGCCGAACCATATGCCCAACCGTACCTTTTGAAATTGCGTAAATTGAACTCACCAGCGTCTCTGCCATCGATGCGGAGATAGAGCTGGTCACAATGATTCGCCCCTTTTCTTGCTTCTTCATTTGAGGTACCACAATTTGCATGGTCCGAAACAGTGAGGTTACGTTTGTATCAAGCAATCGATGCCAAACTTCCATGGAAAGGTTTTCAACTTCACCCTCCGGATTGCGTTCGCCATTGCCTTTTAAAAAACCCGGTCCACCACTGATACCTGCATTGGCAAATACAACGTCAAGTCGCCCATATGTCTCAACAACCGCATGAAAGGCCGCGTTTAAACTTTCTGCGATAGTGACATCTGCGACAAAGCCTTGAACTTGAGCATGTGAGGCATTTAAAGATTGAACAGCCACATTCAGCGCCTCTTCATTAATGTCAATCAGTGCAAGCTTCGCACCATTTGCGGCCATGACTTGGGCATAACCCAAACCAATGCCGCTGGCGGCCCCTGTAATAGCAACGACAATATTTTCGACATTGAAAAGGTGTTGTGCCTGCATATGTATATTTTGTTTATTCTTTAGTTGATATGTCAATATAGGGTAGACCCTAAATTTTCCAAGCAACAACTGAAAGGCTTTGACACTTATTGATCGCTGTACAACTTGCCAACGTCACATTTCAGTTAACAAGCCCTTGAACACGTTCATCATGGTTGATCTGAAGAATTTTGAGCATCGCAACTATCTGTATGTTGTGTCTCAAAATTTTGGATCTCATTGGTACTAACGAGAAGCCAAAGCGGTTTGAAGCACGCCGAGTCTATATTTGCTTCATTTGAACCATGAAAAACACTGATTTTTACAGTGCTTTTTGTGTTGTTCCTATGAAATGGATGATTTATCTCTCCACTAGATCTCTCACGGCCAGACGCGATTGTGCAGACGCCATTTCAGCAATTTTGAGTGATGCCGATTTGGAGCTGGCAGGCTACGCTGAATAGGTTTAACATTATTTACATCAAGATCCCTTGGCAATGTCCCTTAACTCCGTCCTCACTAAAA
>JAHEEQ010000016.1 GCA_024640585.1 Micrococcales bacterium | reverse complement strand
CTTTGGCGGCAATGGATCTTGCGTTCATGCTTGGAGGCGCAGTAGTTACTGAAAAAATCTTTAGCATCCCAGGTCTTGGTCGTTTGACAATTCAATCTGTAATTGAATATGACCTGCCAGTAATTGTCGGCACAACAATTTTGGCTGCAGCCTTTATTGTGGTTGCAAACCTAATCGTTGACATTTTGTACTCTGTAATCGACCCGAGAGTGCGGTTGCAATAATGAGCTATTTACAAGTTAAAGACTTGCGCGTTGCATTCCCAACCGATGACGGTTTGGTGCAAGCAGTAGACGGAGTTTCATTCAGCATTGAACGTGGCAAGACTTTGGGAATCGTAGGTGAATCAGGTTCTGGAAAATCTGTGACCAGTCTTGCAATTATGAGCTTGCTAAATCGTAAACATGCGATTATCACCGGCGAAGTCTTGATTGATGGCAAAAACCTCATCACTGCGGACGATGCAACTGTCCGCAAATACCGTGGTCATGAAATGGCGATGATTTTCCAAGACCCAATGTCTTCACTTCATCCATTCTTTAGTGTCGGTGATCAGGTTGCTGAGGCTTACAAAGTTCATAATGAAGTGTCTGATGAAAAAGCGTTTGAACATGCAATCCAGATGCTAGATCGGGTTGGGATTCCTGAACCTGCGAAGCGCGCGAAGGACTACCCGCATCAGTTTTCTGGCGGTATGCGTCAACGAGCAATGATTGCAATGGCGCTTTGCAACGACCCATCTCTTTTGATTGCAGATGAACCAACTACTGCGCTCGATGTTACAGTGCAGGCACAAATCCTTTCTTTGATTAAGGATGTTCAAAAGGAATTCAATTCCGCAGTCATAGTTATCACTCACGATCTTGGTGTGGTGGCGGAAGTTGCTGATGATGTAATGGTTATGTATGCAGGTCGAGTTGTCGAGCGCGGCACTGTAAACGACATTTTCTACCGACCAGAAATGCCATACACAGTTGGTTTGTTATCGTCTGCTCCGCGTTTGGATGAAGTCTCAGATCGGTTATTGCCAATTGAAGGGCAGCCACCTTCACTTCTAAGGCTTCCAGCTGGTTGCTCTTTTGCGCCACGCTGTTTTGCAAAATCACGGGTGACTGGTGATGCATGTGAAACTTCGATGCCAGATTTATTGCAAACTAGACCAGGCCACGATGTGCGCTGTCACCTAGATAGCGCTGGCCGCATTGCTATTGCTAAAGAACGTCTCGCAGGTGGGAACTAATGACTGAACCAATTTTGTCCGTTACTGACCTGCAGATGTACTTCCCAGTTATGAAAACTGGATTGCGTACGGTTAAAACCGGTGATGTTAAAGCGGTTGATGGAATTTCATTTGATTTGATGCAAGGTGAAACGCTTGGACTTGTAGGTGAATCTGGATGCGGAAAATCAACAGCTGGCCGCACTGCAATTCGCCTGCTAAATCCAACTGGCGGAAAAATCGTATTTGAAGGTCAAGACATCACTAAAGCGAACCGCAAACAATTGTTGCCACTACGCAGGCGCATGCAAATGGTTTTCCAAGATCCATACTCATCGTTGAACCCACGTCACACTGTCGGCAAAATCATCTCCGCTCCATTCGAAATTCAAGGTGTAAAACCAGAAGGTGGTACCAAGAAAGCGGTTCAGGAATTGATGGAGCGTGTAGGTCTCAACCCTGAGCACTACAACCGCTATCCAAATGAATTTTCTGGAGGCCAACGTCAGCGTATTGGTGTTGCACGCGCGATTGCTTTGCGCCCATCTTTCATCGTATTGGACGAACCAGTTTCGGCACTAGACGTTTCGATTCAGGCTCAGGTTGTAAACCTGCTTGACGATATTCAAAAAGAATTCAATCTTTCATACTTATTTGTGGCACATGATTTGTCTGTTGTTCGCCACATTTCAGATCGAGTCGCAGTTATGTACCTCGGTCACATTATGGAAATAACAGACCGTGACACTTTGTATGCATCACCACAACATCCATACACCCAAGCACTTCTGTCAGCAGTTCCACTTCCAGATCCAGTCGCTGAATCTCAACGTGAACGGATTTTGTTGCAAGGTGATTTGCCTAGCCCAATCAATCCACCATCAGGCTGTGTATTTAGAACTCGTTGTGCATTTGCTCAAGATATTTGCGCGGTCGAAATGCCAGAACTTCGTGAAATTGGAAATCGCCATAAGGTGGCGTGTCACTTCCCGCAGGTGAGCAAACAAAAGCCAGTTGAAATTCGCCGCCCGCATAGTGACAAAGTTTCCGTGCCAAGCTCAATTCCGGTTGCTCGTCCAGAAACTAGTGGGCCTGCAAGTGGCCGTGATTTTGTCGCCGAATAATTTATCTTCTATAAATTAGAGTCGAAGAAATCTCTCATTAACAATAAAAGGTTTTTTGTAATTTCAACTTGAGGCGTCATATGAGATACGCCTGCAAGCGGAATGAAATTATGCGGCTTGCCTGATGCAAGTAAAGATCCAGAAAGCTGCAATGAGTGCGCCGCTAATACATTGTCGTCAGCAAGCCCATGAATCAAGGTAAGTGGACGAGTGAGCTTGTGTGCCTTTTTAATCAAAGACTGATTGTCGTAAACCTCAGCATTGTCCTTCGGATTTCCAAGGTAACGCTCGGTGTAGGCAGTGTCGTACATGCGCCAATCTGTAACAGGTGCACCCGCCCAAGCAGCGTGATAAGTCTCTGGGCGGTCTAGCACTGCCAAGGCACTCAAATAGCCACCAAATGACCAGCCATTAATGCCGACCCTTGAGGAATCCATGTCGTTTGGATATTCATCAAGAATGGCATTCAAACCTTTTACTTGGTCATTCAGAATAACATCGGTCAAGTCGTACTTAACTTCACGTTCCCAAGCCCCGCCTTTTCCTGGGGTTCCAGCATTGTCGATGACAACAACTGCGTAACCTTGATTGGCAAGCCATTGATCGCCAGCAAATGGCGAACAAGCCGCGATAACTTCGCTGTGATGTGGACCGCCATATATTGAAACAACTACAGGGAGTTTGTGGCTACCTAACATGTGGTTTTCTGGGAAGAAAACTGCGGTTGGCAGTTTGCGATCGGTCACCACCGAAATGATTGGTTTTGGATTAACCAAAGCTCTTTCAGCGAAAGATTCGATTTCATAAATGGTTTCAGCATTTCGCTTAACCAAGTATTTTGCAGTCGGTAGATCTAGCGCATGTTGAACTACAACTCCATACTGGCCATCGAATATCCCGCCCGCGTATCCATCCGCTCGAGAAAGTTCAACTTTAGTTTTGTCAAAACCAAACTTTGTGAATTGGAATTGCCAAGCTTCGTTGTAGTGACCAATTGTGAAATCATTTTCTGAAATCGAAACCAGAGAATATGGCTCCACACCTGAAATAGATACCGCTTCTTCTTTAGTGAAAATTTCGCCATTCGGTTTTACGGCAGGGAAGTTGGTTTCCGAATCCAGCCAGTGCTCGTCATTGCACTTATAAATCTCGACCAATTTGTTGTCTTTGATTGTTAAGCCTTGCATTTCAGTCTGTGCGCGATTTAGCACACTGATGTTTGCCCCAGCTTTACCCCATGAGACTTGCCCCAGATATTCGTAGGTAGCCAAATCCCAGGATAGTTCAGTCTCTTTTCCAGTTGCAACGTCAACTACAAATAAGCCAACCACAGAATTCTTAGTGCCTGCGGATGGGTATTTGTGTGGACGTGCTTCTGTTTCTGGAAAAGTTGGATCTGCAATCCAGCGAATCTCAACATCGGTTTCATCATTTCTTTCAAAAAGAATTTGACTGCTGTCAG
This sequence comes from Micrococcales bacterium, assembly GCA_024640585.1. Next base: position 22,281 of record JAHEEQ010000016.1, on the reverse strand, counting down.
GACTCCACCAATGTCCGCGATAACGTCCTAACTCTTCAGCAGCAATGAAGTCGACCAATCCGTATGTCACATATTCCGCTTCTGACTTCTTGCGAAAAATTTCTTTGCCTTCAATTGTTACAACCACAAAATCTGAAACCTCGCTAAACGCAATAAATTTTCCATCAGGGCTCAGTCGTGGATCCACAACCGATGCATATTCACCCACACGATTGGTTTTACCATCGATAGTCACATGCCAAAGTTGACCTGACAATGCGAAAGCAACAGCACTGAATTTGGAATCAATACTAAAAGCAGTAATTCCCGCACCAGATTCACGAAGGCGTTCGCGACGAGCGCGTTCTGCAGCACTCAAGTTCTCATTGTCTGGGAATAAATCTTTGGCCTTAACCAAACAGCGCTCGGTTGGTTTGCTGTCTAGATTTTCAATCAACCACAAATCAAGTTGGGCCGAATCTGGACTTGCAGTTCGAACGAAACCGATTCGATTTGATTCACTATTAACAACAAAACTTCGCGGGGCACCTTTCCGGAAATTTCCAGTAATGGCGGCGCGTTCTGGGTATTGGTTGTCGATTTTTCGGCATTCACAGTTAGTCATGGCGCAAATCTTGCCGTACTACTCACAGCAATTAGGCTCGGTGGGTGACTTCTTCATTACTTTTCGTTCATGCCCATCCTGACGACGAAACCATCAACAATGGCGTTGCCCTGGCTCACTATGCGGAGCTCGGCCATCATGTGGCTTTAGTTACCTGCACCGCTGGTGAAGAAGGTGAAGTCCTAATTTCTGATCTAGCCCACCTCGCAGCGGCGGCAACAGATAAATTGGGCGAACATCGCCAAGTCGAACTTGCAAATGCAATGCAAGCGCTAGGGGTGAAAGACCATCGTTTCCTTGGGGGTTTCGCCAAATATCGTGACAGTGGCATGATGGGTGAACCAAGCAATAATCGTGCCGATTCTTTTTGGCAAGCAGATTTGCTTGAAGCTAGCCTGCATCTCGTAAAAATTATTCGCGAATTAAAACCTCGCGTACTCGTAACTTACGATGAATTCGGCGGATATGGCCATCCAGATCACATACAAACTCATCGTGTTGCAATGCATGCTGCGCAACTTGCCGGCCTCCGAGGATTCAAGTTAGAACTTGGAGAGCCATGGCAGATTCCAAAGATTTATTGGAATACAACTCCTCGCGGCGAAATGGCGAGTGCCATGCAACGCCTACGTGAAATGGGTGTCACACACGAATTTCTTGAGATGTCGCCTGGCGATGTGCCATTTCTGACAGACGATGACCTTGTCACAACAAAATTAGTAATCCCAAACCAAGTAGCTAAAAAGAAAGCGGCAATTCGTGCGCATGGAACCCAGATAGATATTGAAGATGGTTTTTTCGCAGCATTTGAATTGTTAGGCGAAGAGTTCTACGGAACAGAGCACTATCGATTGGTTAGCGGAGTTTTGAATATTGAATCTGGCGAAAAATACGAAACTGATTTGCTCGCTTAACTAAAGGGGTGCAACCTCTGTGCCATTTTGCGTGTCATTGACCGCAAAACCTAGAGCATTGATTTGACTTCGTAGGTCGTCACTCGATGCCCAGTCCTTATTTGCTCGCGCAGTTTCTCGATGTTTCATTAATTCGATAACTTCATTTGGAATCTCAACTTGCTTTGGTGCTCTTTCTAGGTCGAGACCAAAGAAAATATCTGCCCAAATTAGTAATTCTGCAAAAGCTTCATCCGCTAATACTTTTTCGGCCTCACGAATTAACTGAATTGCTCGAGGTGTATCTAGGTCATCTAAAACATAATTGGTAAAAAGGGTTTCAAATTCATTTGGGAATCCTGCACCATTGGCGAATTGTGCTTTAGTTCGCCATTTTTCAATTTGCGAATCGGCTGCTTTGATTGCATCCCAACTCAAATCCATTTGCGTGCGATAGCGAGTTTGCATGAATGCAAGTCGAAGCGAAAGTGGATCAAAGCCTCTTTGAATTACATCCGAAACTAGAACAACATTCCCAGTGGATTTTGCCATTTTCTTACCCTCAAAAAGTAAGTGTTCGGCATGTACCCAGTGCTTGACGACTTCTGCACCTGTGGTCGCATTGCTTTGAGCTCGCTCATCTTCGTGATGTGGAAATCGCAAATCGATACCACCTGTGTGCACATCAACAACAGATCCAAGGTGATGCAAACTCATTGCGCTGCATTCAACATGCCAGCCTGGAAATCCAACTCCCCAAGGTGAATCCCAAACCAATTCGTGTCGCGTAGAGGGTGCAATTTTCCAGAGCGCCCAATCAGCATGGAAATTCTTATTTTCATCGACTGCACCTTCAAAACGGTGGCCAGGTTTTAGGTTTTCCAGTCTGTTGCCACTAAGTGCTCCGTATTCTTCAAAATTTTGTGCTGCAAAGTAAACCGAACCATCCTTCCCAACATAAGCAAAGCCTTTTTCGATTAGCAAAGCAATAAGTCTTTGCATCATTTCAATAGATTCGCTGGCATGCGGGTAAACGTCTGCGGGAATGATGTTTAGATGTTCTAAATCTTTGTGAAAAATGTTTTCGTAATAGGCAGCAATCTCAAGTGCGCTCTTACCTTCTAGGCTGGCTTGTTGAAGAAGTTTGTCTTCGGAGTCATTCAACATATGACCAACATCTGTGATGTTTTGTACAACCATGGTTTCATAACCTGCAAGTTCAGCCGCCCGAACTATCAAATCCGTAAGTAAGAAAGTACGTAGGTTGCCAACATGCGCGGTTCGGTAGACGGTTGGTCCGCAGGCATAGATCTTGAGGGTGTGCCCATCGTTTGGCTCTATTTCGGTTACAGCTTTTAGCGCTGTGTCGTAAAGTCGCAACACAAGGTCACTCTACGAGCAAAATTTTGTTGAAAACCCATCTATTTTCGGTGCAAAAAATGCAGATAGTGGGTAGCGTTTGCCATCTTGAGCCACCAAATTTAGGAGCAACAGTGACCTACGTAATTGCCGCCGCTTGTGTCGACATAAAAGACAAGGCATGCATTGAAGAATGCCCAGTGGATTGCATCTACGAAGGTGACCGCATGTTGTACATCCATCCGGATGAATGTGTGGACTGTGGTGCATGTGAGCCAGTCTGCCCAGTTAATGCAATCTTCTACGAAGACGACCTTCCAAGTGATCAAAAAGATTACACAGCAGCAACAGTTGAATTCTTCGAAGGAATCGGTTCGCCAGGCGGCGCGGCCAAACTCGGACCTCAGCTCAAAGATTCTTCGCTGGTCCGCGACCTGCCACCACAAGGTTAAACAAGGTGGGAGTTTTCACCCCACACTCTTTGCCAGATTTTCCGTGGGATTCTTTAGTTCCATACAAAACTCGAGCAGCCTTACATCCTGATGGAATTGTTGATCTTTCCATCGGTACTCCAGTGGATGATGCGCCAGATGTAATCCAAAAAGCTCTGCAAGCAAATTCAAATACTCCTGGATACCCAACCACTATTGGCACTTTGGAATTTCGAACTGCGGCTGCAAATTGGTTGAAGCGAAAACTCGATGTTCAAATTGCGACAACTGAAAACATCATCCCAACCATTGGCAGCAAAGAAATTGTTGCTTGGTTGCCAACTCTGCTTAATCTCAACAAATCGCACACTATTGCCATTCCAGCAGTTGCGTACCCAACTTACAAAGTTGGTGGTCTGATTGCAGGGTGCGAAGTTGTAACAGCTGACGGGTTAGCGGAACTTGAAGTTGAAAGATTGCAGGCGGAAAAAAGAAACCAACCGCTCGCGCTGGTTTGGATTAATTCACCATCGAATCCAACTGGGGCCGTTTTAGCGGACCACGAATTGCAAGAAATTGTGCGTTGGGCTCAAGAGCATGATGTCATTGTTGCTAGCGATGAGTGCTATATCGAACTTGGTTGGAAAACACTTCCAAAATCTATTTTGCACAAAGATGTGATTGGCAATTCACCGAAAAACATTTTGGCAGTCCACTCACTTTCAAAACGTTCAAACTTTGCAGGGTATCGTGCAGGTATTTTGGTGGGAGACGAGAAACTTGTTTCGGAAATTTTAGAAATTAGAAAACACGCTGGCATGCTTACTCCGCTTCCTGTCCAGGCGGCTGCGGTTGCCGCTTTCAATGATGACCAACATGTTCAAAAACAACACGAGGTTTACAAAGGTCGCCGAGATGTGCTGATCCCCGCACTTGAAAAGGCTGGCTTCAAGATCGATCATTCAGATGCAGGTCTTTATCTATGGGCCACTCGCGGTGAAGACTGCTGGGATACGGTGAATTGGTTTGCAGACCACGGGGCACTGGTCGCCCCAGGAGCCTTCTACGGAAGTGCCGGCAACTCTCATGTGCGCATCGCCTTAACCGCCTCTGATGAGCGTGTGAGTGCCCTCGCAAGCCGAATTGGTTGACCCACAAGTAACTTACTTCACACAAGTAGCCTCCAAGTGAGACCTTAAATTTCAAACACTCGATACTCGTGGGTATCCTACGAACGTGACGAGTTCAATAGACAAAGTAAGCCTCACCGCTGGCGACAAGGAACTTTCCTTCAATGTAGTTCCAGCCACCATTGGCAATTCAGGTTTTGAAATTGGAAAACTTCTAAGCGAGACCGGACTGGTTACCTTAGATTCAGGATTTACAAACACGGCATCTTGCTCATCTGCAATCACTTTTATTGACGGTGATGAAGGAATTCTGAGATACCGCGGTTACCCAATCGAGCAACTCGCAGCAAACTCATCTTTTTATGAAGTTGCATATCTTTTGATTTACGGAGATCTTCCTTCAAAGTCTGATCTTGAAGCATTTGAACGCAACATCGCAAAGCACACGATGATCCACGAAGACCTTCGCCGATTCTTTGATGGTTTCCCATCAGATGCGCACCCGATGGCGGTTTTGTCATCTGCAGTTAGTGCGCTTTCGACTTTTTTCCAAGATTCACTAGATCCATTTGATGAAGAACAAGTTCACATCTCAACAATTCGTCTGCTAGCAAAAATGCCAACACTTGCTGCGTACGCATACAAAAACAGCGCTGGTCAGCCATTCATGTACCCGCGCAACGACTTAGATTTGATCGACAACTTCCTTTGGATGGTTTTCGGCGTTCCAACCCAAAAGTTTGAACCAAGTCCACTTATGAACAAAGTCATGAACTTACTTTTGATTTTGCATGCGGATCACGAACAAAACTGCTCAACCTCAACAGTTCGCCTGGTCGGTTCTTCTCATGCAAATATATTTGCATCAATATCTGCAGGCATCAATGCGTTGTTTGGTCCACTACACGGTGGTGCAAACCAGGCAGTGCTCGAAATGCTTACCCAGATTCACAAATCAGGTGAAGGTGTAAACGAATTCATCCGTAAAGTGAAAAACAAAGAAGATGGCGTGCGCCTAATGGGATTCGGTCACCGCGTTTACAAGAACTACGACCCACGCGCTGCAATCATTAAGAAAGCTGCTCACGAAGTTTTCAAAGAAATGAATGTTTCAGATCCACTTTTCGACATTGCAATGCGTCTTGAAGAAGCAGCTTTGAGCGATGAGTACTTCATTTCTCGCAAGCTATATCCGAATGTGGACTTCTACACTGGTTTGATTTACCGCGCAATGGGATTCCCAGATCAAATGTTTACTGTGCTATTTGCACTTGGCCGTTTGCCAGGATGGATTGCACAGTGGCGAGAAATGATTGAAGATCCGAACACAAAGATTGGTCGCCCGCGTCAGATCTACACCGGCTCACCAGTTCGCGATTACATTTCCTTAGATAAACGCTAATTAACGTCCACGTGCACGTGGTCTAGATGTCGAATTGTTGGATTTTTCGGATCGCCATAGCTAGGCACAAACTTCTCCCAGCCTTTGTATGAGGAATTTCTTGACCATATTCGGTCTTGATAAATCACAGTATTTATATTCAATAATTCAGCATTAACAACGGCCCAGTTTGCAAAAGTCCAGCCCTTGGCCACCTCGGATTTCTTTGTGTATGGTTTGAAGAAGAAATCGATTGCCTTGCCTTTGTAATGCGCAGAATCTTTGCTGTGGCCACTTGTCACGCCACCTGGTCCAAATCCACCATAAGGAATAAAACCAAATCTTTGATCAACTGCATCCCACATGAATTGCGCTTGTGAAGTTAGTCCAATCATGTTCAAGTCTTCAGAAGTCTGGTCACTTGTCGGCCAGAGTGTGCATGAAACGCTTTCAGCAGCCAAATTTTTGTTCGCCGAAATTTGTTCATTTACGAACACGAAAGCATCTTCAATTGAAAGCTGTTCAACTCCGGATGCTTTTAAAACTTTACAAGATCCAGGAGTTGCATAACCAGTTATGGCAACAGAATTTTTCCAGACAACACCAAATGCAACTGCAATCAAAAATAGTGCTATCAGAATTTTCCGTGACTTAGTCATTGCTATGCAGAGCGGCATTTAAGCCACCCCAATTTCCTTTGCGAGGAGTTGCTTCAAGTGACCCATTTACAGAATTTCGACGGAATAAGAGATTTGGAACTCCAGAGAGTTCTGCGCCTTTTACAACTTGACCATCAGGAAGCGTGATTTTTGAACCAGCAGTTACATATGTTCCAGCTTCAACCACAGAGCCATCGCCGAGCGAAATTCCGATGCCTGCATTTGCACCAAGTAGACAGCCTTCACCAACAGAAATAACTTGTGTGCCTCCACCAGAAAGAGTTCCCATAATTGATGCGCCACCGCCTATGTCAGAACCGTTTCCAACCACTACTCCTGCAGAAATGCGACCCTCAACCATTGATGCGCCCAAGGTGCCAGCGTTGAAGTTGACGAAACCTTCGTGCATGACTGTTGTGCCTTCAGCAAGATATGCGCCAAGTCGTACGCGATCTGCATCGGCAATGCGAACACCGCTTGGTACTACGTAATCAACCATGCGTGGGAATTTATCTACTGCGTAGATATTTACATTCACTCCGATTGCGCGAGCTTTAATTTGAAAATCTGTAAGTTTGTTTATTGCTACTGGACCTATATTCGTCCAAGCCACGTTTTGTAAGAGTCCGAAAATACCTTCAAGGTTTATGGTGCGCGGTTTAACAAGGCGATGAGAAATCAGGTGTAACCGTAGGTATGCATCTTTCACATCAACTGGTGGTTCTGATAAATCTGCAATAGTGGTTGTAACAATTTCTACTTCCACACTTCGAAGTTCATCGTGCTTGCCGAGCAGGCCTTCGATTGGTTTCGCTGTTTTTTCCAATGCAGGAGCCGGATACCAGACATCCAAAATCACACCATCGGACACAGTTGCAAGGCCAACACCAGCGGCCGGAGAGTTAATAAAACTATTCACAAGCCCTACGCTACCGACATGGCTAGCACTCCGAACGCTTTGGACCTCAATCTTGAGGTTGAAGAACTCACAAGTGCCCTGATTGATTTTCCTTCGGTTTCTCGCTCAGAAGGCCCACTCGCAGAGGCAGTCGCGGCGGCGCTTAAGGCATACCCTCACCTCGATGTGGTTCGGGACGGCAACACGGTGATCGCGCGCACAAATCTTGGCCGAGACGAACGAGTTGTGATTGCTGGCCACCTTGACACGGTTCCTAGTTCTGGAAATGACCGAAGCCTTTTTGTATCTCAAGGTGGTTCAGTACCTGTTGCAGATGTGGATGGAAAAACCAAAGCAAGTGAAGATCGTCTGTACGGCCTTGGAAGTTGTGACATGAAAGGTGGCGTTGCAGTTGCGCTTTTACTTGCCGCAAAGCAAACCACTCCCACGCGCGATGTAACTTACATTTTTTACGATTGCGAAGAAATTGACGCCAGATTCAATGGACTAAAAAGAATTTCTGAAAACCATCCTGAACTTTTAAAGGCAGATTTTGCAGTTTTGATGGAACCTTCGAATGCAGTGGTTGAAGGTGGTTGCCAAGGAACTATGCGAGTCGAAATTCGAACTACTGGTCGACGTGCGCACACCGCACGAAGTTGGATGGGTGTAAATGCAATCCACGAGCTCGCACATGTTCTTGAAATTTTAGAAAATTATGAAGCAGCAAAAGTAATGATAGATGGTTTGGAATACCGCGAAGGTTTGCAAGCGGTAGATATTTATGGTGGTGTAGCGGGAAATGTGGTTCCAGATAGCGCATCAATCACAATCAACTATCGATTCGCACCCAACAAATCGGCTGACGATGCAATAGCACATCTCGAACAAGTATTTACTGGCTACCAACTAGAAGTTGTAGATTTTGCAGAAGGAGCTCTTCCAGGTCTTTCGCGCCCAGCGGCAAAGCAATTTATCGAAAGTGTGGTTGGAAAACCGCAACCAAAGTTTGGCTGGACTGATGTTGCGAGATTTTCTGCATTAGGCATTCCTGCAGTGAATTTCGGACCAGGGTTTGCAGCACTTGCGCATGCGCCAAACGAATATGTACCAGTTGCTCAACTTCATAGCACTTTAAGTGCGATGGAGAACTGGCTCTCCAAATAGTTCAAAATAAAACTGTGGAGCACCATTACTGATGCTCCACAGTTTGGGGGAGAGAAAATAGAAACTCTAATTAGCGGTTAGTGGTGTCCACCACCGTGATGGCCACCCTTCATGCCGCCGTCACGATCGCCGCCGTTTTCGCCCATCATGCCATGACCTTGGAAATCGGCATTTGCGAATTCATCTGCGGTCATTGCGCGAATTTCGGTTGCAACTCCGTCTACCACATCAACATTTACGTGATCGGTTGCAACAATGTCTGCCAAAGTTGCAGTTACGTGACTCTTATCAACAACAGTTGCATCATTGACATCAATTGTTACTGAAGTTCCGTCTGCAAGAGTGACGGTGATAGAAGAATCGCGTACAGCTGTAACTTCGCCGTCGTAATCGATTTCAGTGATGATATTTCCATCAGCATCTTCGTATGTGGTTTCAGACCCTATGCGCTGTCCTCGATCTCCACCTTTGCCACCCATTTGACCGTGCGGTCCACCATGTCCTTTATGACCTGGTTGCAAGGCTCCTGTGCTGCTTGCTCTAATGAATTCAACAGTTGCGACTGCGTCAACAGTCTCAGTATCAATTGCAACGAAATCATCCACTGCGATATCGGAAGCTGTTGCGGATGCACCATCGCGTTCGACAACTGTTGCGTCAGTTGCAGTCACAGTAAGCGAATCTCCGTTTGCATTTGTGTAGGAAATTGAATTTCCATCAACCGAGGTAACAGTTCCGGTTGAGATTGAATGAACGGTTACAACACCGTTTGCATCTACAAATGTTTCGGTTCGATCGATGATGTTGCCACCAGCGAAATCTCCGTCCATGTGGTCTCCCATTGGACCATGATGACCAAAATCACCATCAACATCGGTTGATGCAGCAGTTGATGCATTTACTAGATCTTCTGCTGATGCTGAATTTGTTGCTGCAAACGCAATCAAACCTGAGACAGCTAAAGCGCTGACGCCAGAGATTGCTGCAACTTTCGTTGAAACTTTACGTGCCATGTTCTTTTCCATTTCTGCCTATCGAATCTGGTGATTCAATCCATTTGGTGTCGACTGGTGAACTATGACGCAACTATGTCAGAGGATTTCCCGAGTTTTTCTTTGGTTTTGTCAGGATATGGTCAAGGATTGCTGACATTGGGAAGATAAGAGAAACTAAGCGGGTGTTTTGGGTGATTTTCCTAATCGGGCTCGGCGTGATTGGTGTTTTTGCATTGGCAGCGACCGGCAGTTTTGGCGAACTTAAGAATGATGAAAGTTTAGAAACTAAGTCAGAGTATGTAGCAGGACAAAGAATTCCTTTTACTTTATTTGGATACAAAAAATCTCGTGTAGATGAAGTTATTTCTCAACTACAGTTCGAAATCGAATCTCTAAAAAAAGGTAAGAAGTAGTTTTGCAACATATTGAATTGTTTGTAGATGTAAAGGCATCACCTGAGAAGGTCTTCGAATACTTAACAGATTGGCCTGCGCAATCTGAATGGATTTTTGCAACAAGAGTCGAAATTAGATCTAAGGGTCTTGCTAGAGAAGTCGGCGGTGAGATTGCAGCCTTTACTGGTTTCGGCCGATTTGGGTTTTGGGACTACATGACAATCACAAAATGGGAATTTCCAAACTCGGTTGATGTAATCCATACTGGCAATGTTGTAAAAGGCACTGGAACAATGAGAGTTGAGCAAATTTCTAACGATGTCACGCGCTTTTATTGGGCAGAAGATTTGGAAATCCCCCTTGGGAAATTAGGTCTAATTGGATTTGGAATATTTAAACCATTCTTCTTGGGCGGAGTGCAACAATCATTGAATAAATTCGCTCGAAATCTCGAAGCTCGTGACTAAACCGGAAATCAAAAGGTGTGAGTGGGCAAATTCTTCACTCGACTATAAGGAGTATCACGACTTGGAATGGGGAGTTCCAATTCGCGAGGATCGAAATCTTTATGAGCGATTGGTTCTAGAAGGATTTCAATCCGGCCTATCTTGGATTACAGTTTTAAGAAAACGCGAAAATTTCCGAGCAGCCTTCGAAAATTTCGAAATTGAAAAGATTGCAAACTTCTCGGAAAAGAAGATTGAACACTTACTCAAAGATGTTGGCATCATCCGCCATCGCGGAAAAATTCAGGCTGCAATCAAAAATGCCAACAGCCTGCTCACACAATGGCAGGTACATGGGGAGGGTTGGCTGACCCAAACCTTGCTCAGTGCTGCTCCAACTGAAAAGTCGTTGAAAGCGCAAGGTTTCAAGCGGCCACCAAAGCACGCAGTCCAACTGCCTTCTAAGTGCGCTGAAACCGAGGTGCTGTCGAAGCACCTCAAACAGTTGGGGTTCGCTTTTGTAGGTCCAACCACCCTTTACGCAGCACTTCAGGCGACCGGATTTGTGAATGATCATGTCACAGATTGTGATTTTTACGCTCAAATGGCTGACTGAGAGTAATTGCGTGGGTTTAAGGGTCGGTTTCTAGGGGATAATGCTCCTAGTGAATGGGACTCTCAGTCTCAGGCGAGACTCGACGCCAATCCTTTCGGATTATTCGGGCCAAACAAATAAGGAGTTTTACATGGCGGCAATGAAGCCACGCACTGGTGATGGTCCTATGGAAGTTGCCAAAGAAGGTCGCTCTATCGTGATGCGCGTCCCACTTGAAGGTGGCGGTCGCTTGGTTGTTTCTTTAAACTCCGAGGAAGCAGCAGATCTTGGTGCCCAGCTTGTTCAGACTGCAAAGACTGCAGGACCAACACTTCGACCAATTTAGTTTTCATCTAATGGCCCGCACGAAAGTGCGGGTCATTTTTATATCGTCGAAGATTCTTGTGCTACGAATTCGCGCCCAACTATTCGCATTACAAGTATGCCGTCACCAATCGTCAACAAATGACACGCAAGTCGATTGTCTTTGAAAGCATCTTGTACGGCCAATCGCAAAGTTACGGTCTTTTCGTCGCGTTGAGTTAAGTCGCCAACTTTTTGGTTTCCCAATGCATTTAATAAAACAACCACTCCGCCTATTGTTACCATTCGAATTGCTTCTTCAATAATTTGTTTTAACTGGGCAGTAGGTTCTGAAATAACAACCGCGTCATAACTTTCATCTGCGAGTCTTGGCAGTACTTCAAGAGCTTTTCCATTTATCAATCGGACTCGGGTTGAATTATCAAATTCAGCGAGGAGCTCTTTCGCGTATTTGTAGTGCTGACCTTCTGCGTCAATAGAAGTAATCTGACCATCACGATCTAGGGAGCTTGCAATCCAGTATGAAGCCCCGGCAGTTCCGGTTCCCACTTCCACCACATTCTTCGCATTTGATAGATTCAAAATAAATTGCAAAGTCGCCCCAGTGGCAGGACTAACAATGTGAGTATGAAGTTCAGCGGCTCGTTCGCGCGCTAGTCGACAAGGCTCCGGTTCTGGATATTGGGACTCAACGTAACGCCAATTCTTTTCGTCAATTGGAATGGGGAGATTGGTCATGTCGCGTTGCACGCGCGTACTTTGTCAGAAAATTGACAGAACTAGTTGGATATTGCTGATTTGGCCTGCAGTATGAAGCTCGAACCTGCAAACTTCGCCCTATGAGTGATGAAAACAACTGGCAAAACGAAAACCCAACAGATGAAAATCAAGATTGGGAATCGCATGGGTTCGCAGAAGAACATGAAGAGCCAATCCAAGAATTGGTCGAGCCTTCTGCACCAAAAGCAAAGCGTGCAATATCTGCAGTTCTAATTGCAGGGATGTTAGGTGGTGCTGTTGGTAGTGCTGGGACTTTCTATCTAGTTAAATCATCGACCGGTGGGTTTGTCACTACTGTTGATCTAAACCAGTCTGCTGCCGAAATATCTTCTCGGCCAGACGGTTCTATTGCGGCATTGGCAGCGGCAGTTACGCCAGCTGTTGTTTCCATAGAAGCTTCAAATGAGCTAGGAAGTGCAACTGGAACTGGATTTATTATTGATTCAAATGGGTACATAGTCACAAACAATCACGTGATAGCAAATGCAGCCTATAAATCAAACATCACCGTCACTTTGGCTGATGGAAAAGAATTTAGTGCTCGACTTGTAGGCCAGACATATGAGTACGACATCGCAGTCTTGAAAATACAAGCCACTGGGCTTCCTGTCGTCGAATTAGGTGACAGTGAAGGTGTAGTTGTTGGCGACACTGTTATTGCAATTGGATCACCACTTGGTCTACAAAGCACCGTAACTTCAGGAATTATTTCTGCGTTAGATCGTCCAGTAACTACTGGTGAAAATGGTGAATATTCATTTATTGATGCGTTACAAACAGATGCAGCAATAAATCCAGGTAATTCTGGTGGACCACTCATCGACGCGAAAGGTCGGGTAATTGGTGTCAATTCTGCAATTGCAACTAACACTTCAAATCAAGCGGAGGCTGGCTCAATCGGACTTGGTTTTGCAATTCCTATAAATTTGGTCGCCCGAATCGCTCAAGAGATTATTGACACTGGCGAGGCCACAGTTCCAATCATGGGAATCAAGCTTGCTATTCAGTCAAAAGTTGAAGGCGCAGTGGTTGAGGGCGTCACTAAAGGCGGACCTGCTGATGTCGTTGGGCTAAAAAAAGGCGATGTAATTGTTAAGGCAAATGGTCGAATAATCCACAGTGATTCAGAATTGGTAATTGTGATTCGTTCACAAAATCCAGGGGATGTAGTCACCGTAGAAACTGCCGATGGAGCAACTTTGAAAGTCACACTAGTTGGTCGATAAAGAATTAGGCTAAACCTATGTTGTTCGACATCGGGTTTGGCGAGTTCTTCATCATTGCTGTTGTAGGGCTTGTGGTGGTTGGCCCTGAACGACTTCCAACCTATGCGGCTCAGGCTGCAAAGTTCATGCGCCAATTGCGCGGACAAGTAGCAGAAGCTCGTAGTGCTATTGTCGATGCAGCCGATATCGATCAAGACACCTTGCGCGACATAAAAGACTTAGACCCACGCAAGATTTTGAGTGGTGAAGAAATCGCAAGAACAAAACCTAAAGAAAATCTTGTAAATCCTGATACAACCTGATTACTTCTTCAAGGATTTAAGTTCTGGTTTTGCCTCAAGCCCAGCCAAACCGTTCCATGCCAAGTTGACCAAATGTGAAGCTACTTCTTCTTTCGAAGGTTTGCGAGTTTCCACCCACCATTGGCCAGTAAGTGCGACCATACCAACGAGACTTTGCGCATAAAGAGGTGCGAACTTAGAATTAAGTTTGCGCCGGCGAAATTCGCTAGCGAGTAAATGCTGAACACGCATAGCGATATCAGTTATCAAACTTGAGAAGGAACCGCTAACCATTCCCATAGGGGAGTCGCGCACCAAAATTTGAAAACCGTCGGTGTTCTGTTCGATATAAGTTAGAAAGCCAACTGCAGCTTGTTCAAGCATGATCCGCGGATGTGATCCATCAAGTGCTTTCTCAATGGTGTGAAGCAGTGCCGCGATTTCACGATCCACAATTACTGCGTAAAGAGACTCTTTCGCGCCGTAACTTTTACCATCAACTTCAATTCCACCAAAGTGTTCGTAAATAACCGGCTTTGAAACTTCAGCTTGCGCAGCAATTTCTTCGATGGTCACAGCTTCATACCCACGCGATGCAAATAATGACTTGCCTACATTGATAAGTTGTTCACGGCGTTCAAGTGCCGTCATGCGTTTGCGGGTGGTCTGAGGTTCTACCGGCTGAATTCGGGTAGGTCTGCCTGAACCGTCGGCTACTTCGAGCCGTGTGACGTTGTCAGCCATATGCCGCCTATCAATTTCTCGCGCCCAATTATTCACGCTAACCTACGCCCCCGTAAGCGGGCGACGAGTCTGCAAGCGGCGGGCGTGTGTTCAATACGCCCTTGCTAGTGCCCTAAAAAGTGCTGGCTAATCCCTGTTAGTGTAGCGGCAGCACGACGCCCTTTGGAGGCGTTTGGCGAGGTTCGAATCCTCGACGGGGAGCATTCCCAACAAGTCTCTCAAAGGTTAGGGTTTGCCCTGTCCTTGGGAGGAAATTCGTGTCAACACCATCACTCGTGCTGGTTCTAGCCGCCGGTGAAGGCACCCGAATGAGATCCAAACTTCCCAAAGTTCTCCATCAAATTCTCGGGCGTCCAATCCTGGGACATGTTCTAAATGCAGCTTGGCAACTTGAACCTAAAAAAATCCTGGTAGTTACCGGAAGTGGTCGTGAACAAGTTGAAGCATGGTTAAGTGAAAATCAGCCAGCGGTTTTGAAAGTCGAACAGACACCACGAAACGGAACTGGCCATGCTGTGCGAATCGCACTTGAAAATTCAAATGCAATAACAGACAACGACAGTGTCATAGTTTTATATGGCGATACTCCGCTACTAACTGGTGCTGCGCTTAGAGTTTTGTGGCAGGCGCATTCCGAAGCAAACGCTGCTGCCACAATCTTGACCGCAAAGGTCTCAAATCCGTTTGGGTACGGTCGCATCTTGCGCGACAAATCTTCGGCAGTCGTAGGTATTGTTGAAGAAAAAGATGCCACAGGTGATCAAAAAGTAATTAATGAAATCAATTCTGGCATTTATGTTTTCAATCGCCAGCAGCTCGAATATGCATTAGAAAAAATCACAACCAATAATGCGCAAGGTGAGGAATACCTCACTGATGTCATCAAGATTTTGCATGAAGCCGGTCAAAATGTAATTGGTGTTGGGGTATCGGATGAAACCGAAATTCTTGGCATCAATGATCGCAAACAGCTTGCCACCTGCACCGATATTCTTAGAAATCGCATCAACGAAGTTTGGATGCGCGAAGGCGTAACAATTATTGATCCTGCAACAACCTGGATCGAGTCTGATGTTGTGATTGCAAGAGATGTTGTGATTGAGCCTTCAACCTACCTGCAAGGTAAAACTGCAATCGGCGAAGATGCTCACATTGGTCCTGATACGACATTAATAGATTGCACCATTGACGAAGGTGCAATCGTCACTCGCACCTATGCAAACGATGCCCACATTGGAGCTCGCGCCCAAGTAGGACCATTCAGTTATTTGCGCCCAGGCAGCGAATTACACAAATCTGCAAAAGTCGGTGCTTATGTTGAAATCAAGAATGCAATCATCGGTGCTGGATCAAAAGTTCCCCACCTCTCATATGTTGGTGATGCAACCATCGGTGAAGGTTCAAATATTGGTGCCGCAACTATTTTCGTCAACTATGACGGAGTCAAAAAGCATCACACGGTTGTCGGTGATGCAGTTCGAATTGGTTCCGACACCATGCTTGTCGCTCCAGTCACCATTGGAGATGGCGCATATACCGCTGCAGGCAGCGTAATTACTGAAGATGTTCCGGCTGGTTCAATAGCTGTGGGCAGAGCAAAACAACGCAATATTCTTGGCTGGGTTCGGATGAAGCGCGCAGGTTCAACCTCCGACATTGCAGCTACAAAAGCAAACGAAAAAATCGAAACGGAGAAACAGTGACAGGAATCCAAGCATCCCCAAGCAAGAAGTTAATGTTGTTCGCAGGTCGTTCACATCCCGTACTTGCTCAAGATGTTGCAAAGGCTTTAAAGACTGAAGTTGTTCCAACCACTGCTTATGATTTTGCAAACGGCGAAATCTTCGTTCGATTTGAAGAATCTGTTCGCGGTTGCGATGCTTTTGTAATCCAAACCCACAGTGAACCAATCAACAAATGGATCATGGAACAACTAATCATGGTCGATGCACTAAAGCGCGCGTCTGCAAAACGAATCACTGTGATTGCGCCGTTTTTAGGCTATGCACGTCAAGACAAAAAACACCGTGGCCGCGAACCTATTACTTCGCGTTTGCTTGCAGATCTTTTCAAGCAAGCAGGCGCGGATCGCTTGATGGTTGTGGATTTGCACACAGCCCAGATTCAAGGTTTCTTTGACGGACCAGTTGACCACTTATTTGCATTGCCACTTATGGCAGGTCACATCAAAGACACTGTTGACACTTCGAAAGTAACCGTGGTGTCACCGGATGCTGGTCGCGTACGTGTTGCTGAAAAGTGGACAGACATCCTCGGCGCTCCTCTTGCAATTATTCACAAGCGTCGCGATCCAGATGTACCAAACCAAGTCAAGATGTTTGAAGTTGTTGGTGAAGTAGATGGCCGCATCTGTGTAATTGTTGACGACATGATCGACACCGGCGGAACAATTGCAAAAGCTGCTGAGACTTTGTTCGAAGCTGGCGCGAGTGAAGTCATTGTGGCTGCTACGCACGGCATCTTTTCAGACCCAGCCAAACAGCG
Source organism: Micrococcales bacterium (assembly GCA_024640585.1). Next base: position 5,468 of record JAHEEQ010000016.1, on the reverse strand, counting down.
CTTGAGTGAATCTAAGATTTCAAAGGTGCTTGTCACTGATACTTTGCCAATCCCAGAAGATCGCAAATTCGACAAACTTGAAATTTTGTCGATTGCTCCATTGATTGCTACAGCCATCAATGAGGTCTTCACTGAAGGCTCTGTAACCTCACTTTTCGATAAGTAGACCCCACCGCGAGGGCCCCAACGGGGGTTTGGCATACTTCGCCTCGCTCCACGGCGAGGGTTTTTAACCGTCATCGACGAAGGACTCTTAAATGTCCACGCCATGGTGCGAAAAACTCGAGTATTTCAGGAGCATTACCGTGCCAAAGGTATCAATCGAAGCGAGCCTACGAAGCGACTTCGGTAAAGGTGCTGCCCGTCGCCTACGTCGCGATGGCAAAATCCCAGCAGTGATTTACGGTCAAGGTACCGAATTACTTCATGTTGCAGTTGACGCAAAAGAACTTTCCTTGATTCTTCGCGATGCAAACAACATCATCGAACTAACAGGTGCCGGCAAAGGCCTTGTAGTTGCTCCGCGCGACATTCAACGTGATCCAGTTACACAGAATCTTGAGCATGTCGACCTTGTTGTGCTCAGCGCTCAAGACGCAGCAGCTCGCTCGAAATAAGTCTTAATAAAGGACCGCGTCTCATTAAATTGAGGCGCGGTTTTTTCATAGGGTTTTCCAAGAAGAAAGGAATTGCGAATGACTGACGAAGTTTGGCTCATTGTTGGTCTTGGCAATCCTGGCCCTGAATATACAAAAACCCGTCACAACATCGGTGCAATTGCACTTGAAGTTTGGGCTAATCGCCTCGGATTGAAATTCTCTCGACACAAAAAAGCCCAAGCATTTGTAGCTGAGGGAAGATTTGAACAAAATCGAGTAATTTTGGTTTTCCCGCAAACATATATGAATCAATCTGGAGCAGCTGTAAAAGCTTTAATGAATTTTTACAAGATTGAAGTAAACCGTCTAATAGTTTTGCATGACGAACTTGATATTGATTTTGCATCGATTCGTATGAAACTCGGCGGTGGAGACAATGGCCACAATGGTTTACGAAGTATTCGGTCGGCAACTGGCACAGGTGATTGGTTGCGAGTGCGTTTAGGAATTGGACGCCCTCCAGGACAGATGGATCCAGCAGCGTATGTATTAAAACCTTTTGCAAGTGCAGAAACTAAAGAGCTTGCAATTTTTAATGAAGAAGTTTGTGATGCAGTTGAAGTGCTAATCACAAAAGGGCTAGATGAAGCACAGAATAGGTACAACAAATGAATGACCATGATTTAGCACTAGAAATTGCAACTCGCGCCGGCGAAATTGTCATGGATATCCGCAAAGCGGCAAACATTGACCCATCAGATAACAATGCAGCGAAACAACTTGCTGTCACCGCCGACTTAACATCGAATGATTATTTACTTGAACAACTTGCAATACATCGACCAGAAGATGCAGTTTTGTCTGAAGAGTCAGCGGATTCTGATTTACGACTTGGAGCAGACCGAGTCTGGATTATCGATCCGGTTGATGGAACATACGAATATGCACGCTCACTTCCAGAATGCGCGATCCATGTGGCTCTTTGGAGCTCTTCAGAAAAGAAATTGATTTCGGGCGCAGTAGTTTTACCAGAACATAAATTTGCCTGGACAACTACCGAAGTTAAACCCGTTACTGTTCGAGAAGGTGGCGCTCGACCATTTGTCATCATCGCATCTCCACGCGAAAGTAAAGAACTACTTGCAATGTTGAAGTTAGGGCTATTGCCGAAAGTAGAAGCTCTGGGCTACACAGGTGTTGAAATTGATAACTGTGGTTCAGTTGGCGGCAAGGTGGATCGGGTGCTTACAGGAAGAGCAGACCTCTATGTAAGTAGTGCCGGGTTTAACGAATGGGATTCTGCTGCCCCAACCGCTATTGGGTTGCATCAAGGACTTGTTGTGACTGACATGGAAGGTCGGGATTTGGTGTTTAATCAGATGCCACCTAAGACTGCGTCCTATGTGGCGACCTGGCCACATCATCAAGAGATGGTTTTGTCAGTACTTAAGAATCGGTAGGAAAAATGGAAAAAAGTTTGTCGGGTCTCCTGACAAGTTTAAATTCCATACCTTCTTGGGCGGCAGCAACTAAACAAATCTTGCAATTGCCTGAAGGCGAAGTCTCTGGACCTCGCGCTATTCGCTCTGCATTAGTTGCCGAACTTGCAACCGGCCGAGCCGTGTTAGCAATAACTGCAACTAGTCGTGAAGCGGAAGAACTCGTATCAGAACTCACATCCTTTTTGGAAAGCGATGCAGTTGCCGAGTTTGTGCCCTGGGAAACTCTTCCGCACGAAAGGCTTTCGCCTTCTACAGATGTTATAGGTCGAAGACTTGCAGTTATACGCCGTTTGGTGCATGCAAAAAAGGATCGACAGCCTGAGATAAAAGTCTTAGTTGCATCTATTCGGGCTGTGTTACAGCCATTGATTACTGGTTTGGCTGATGTAGAACCCGTAGTCATAAAACGCGGTGATGAAACTGAAATTAATAAATTGGCTGCGGATTTATTTAATGCGGGATATCAAAAAGTCGATTTGGTAGAGCGCCGTGGCGAGTATGCAGTTCGCGGTGGCTTAGTTGATGTATTTCCTCCGGCCGAAGAGCATCCATTGCGCGTAGAGTTTTTTGGAGATGAAGTAGAAGAGATTCGTTATTTTGCGGTCATCGATCAGCGAACACTTGAGATGGCTGAAAACGGATTGTTTGCTCCAGCTTGTCGAGAACTTTTGATCACAGATAAAGTAAAAGAACGAGCTGAAAAATTATCTACTCAATATCCAGAATTGATTGAGGTTTTTGAAAAAGTATCTCAGGGAATATATGTGGAAGGGATTGAATCTTTAAGCCCTGTCCTGGCAGACGGACTTGAAACTCTTATTCATTTACTTCCAAAAGATGCATTGATAATTGGTTGTGACCCTGAACGTATTCGCACTCGCACACATGACTTAGTCGCAACTAGTCAAGAGTTTTTGGAAGCGTCGTGGCTTAATGCGGCATCTGGAAACAAAGCACCAATTGATTTAGGCGAAACCAGTTATCGCGACCTCGCCCAATTGCGAGAGATTGCCAAGAATCTCAAACACAACTGGTGGGGGATTTCTCCATTCAGTGCAGACGAAGAGTTGTCAGACGTAATCAATTTAAGTGTCTCGCAGGCGCCGAATTATCGCGGGAATTTTGAGGCGCTAGTTGCCGACATTCGCGAACACATTTCAAACAAGAAACCAGTTTTGATTTCCACTCTAGGTCACGGTTTAGCTAAACGAATGGTGGAATCTCTTGGCTCGCAAGACGTTGTTGCGAGACTTGTTGAAGATACCTCAAAGTTGAGTACAGCACTTGTGCAGGTTGTTCAAGCAAACCAAATACACGGATTTGTCACACCGGATTTTGCATTTTTCACTGAAGAAGACATTTCTGGTCAGCACGGTTCGATGCGCGATGTTGTCAAAATGCCATCGCGACGAAAACGCGCAATAGATCCGCTAACTTTGAAAGTCGGGGACTACATAGTTCACGAACAGCACGGTGTGGGCAGATACCAAGCTATGGAACAGCGCACTATTGGAACCGCCACTCGCGAGTACTTGGTCCTCGAATATTCGCCTGCCAAAAAAGGTGGTCCAGTAGATGTTCTGTATGTTCCAACCGAGCAACTAGATTTAATTACAAGATATGTTGGCGGAGAAACCCCAACACTTCACCGCTTAGGCGGTTCAGATTGGGCACTAGCAAAAACTCGCGCCCGTAAGGCTGTGCGCCAAATTGCACATGAACTCATCAAACTTTATGCAGCGAGAAATGCAGCGGTTGGCTTTGCGTTTTCTCCTGACACGATTTGGCAAAAGGAACTAGAAGATGCTTTTGCATACAACGAGACTCCAGATCAATTGACAGTCATTGAAGAAGTTAAACGAGACATGGAAAGAACTGTTCCTATGGATCGGGTTGTATGTGGAGATGTGGGTTACGGTAAAACTGAGATTGCTGTCCGCGCCGCATTTAAAGCAGTTCAAGATGGTAAGCAAGTTGCGATTTTGGTGCCAACCACACTCTTGGTGCAACAACACTTCAATACTTTTAAAGAACGCTATTCACAATTTCCAATCAAACTTGCCGCACTTTCACGCTTTCAAACTGATTCCGAAGTAAAGAAAGTGTTAGAAGATATGACTTCTGGCGCTGTTGACATTGTGATCGGAACACACCGCCTGTTCAGTAAAGATGTACGTTTCAAGGATTTAGGTTTAGTAATTGTCGACGAAGAGCAGCGATTTGGTGTTGAGCACAAGGAACATTTAAAGGCTATCCGAACAAATGTAGATGTTTTGACGATGTCAGCTACTCCAATTCCAAGAACTTTGGAAATGAGTTTGACAGGAATTCGAGAGATGTCCACGATCACCACTCCACCAGAGCAGAGACATCCAATTTTGACCTTCGTGGGCCAATACGACAATAAACAGGTTGCGGCTGCAATTCGAAGAGAGTTATTGCGCGATGGTCAAGTTTTCTATCTGCACAATCGCGTAAATTCCATCCAACAAGCTGTCACAAAACTGCAGACATTGGTCCCAGAAGCCCGAATAGCAATTGCACATGGCCAAATGAACGAACATCAACTTGAACAAATTATTGTTGATTTTTGGGAAAAGAAATTCGATGTACTAGTTTCAACCACAATTGTTGAAAGCGGATTGGATATTCCAAACGCAAATACTTTAATTATTGAAAGAGCTGACGCTTTCGGTTTGTCACAGTTGCATCAATTGCGAGGACGCGTAGGTCGAGGTCGAGAACGAGCTTATGCATATTTCTTATATCCACCAGACAAACCCCTAACTGAAACAGCACATGAACGTTTGACCACAATTGCCCAACACACTGACTTGGGTAGTGGCATGCAAGTTGCGATGAAAGATCTTGAAATTCGCGGAGCTGGAAATCTGCTAGGTGGCGAACAAAGCGGGCATATCGCAGATGTTGGATTCGATCTTTATGTTCGACTTGTTGGAGAAGCTCTCGCAGAACATAAAGGCGAAACTGGTGAACAAAATGCCGAGATGCGGCTTGAACTTCCGTTAACTGCTTATCTGCCACACGATTATGTTCCCGCCGAACGTTTACGTCTTGAAATGTATAAGCGAATTGCCGCTTGCCAGACCGAAGTTGATATTGCGGAAGTTGAAGCGGAAATGGTTGACCGCTACGGGCCATTGCCTGGGGAAGTGCGAACTCTCTTACTGGTTGCGAAACTTCGGCAGCTTGCAAAAGAAGCAGGTTTAAGTGAGGTGATTGCAGGTCCGACAAGTGTCAGATTTGCCAACATAGTCCTGCCTGAGAGCAAGCAATTGCGGATTTCTAGACTTTACCCACGTACACTCATCAAGACTGCATCAAAGACCATCTCGGTGCCCCGTCC
>JAHEEQ010000123.1 GCA_024640585.1 Micrococcales bacterium | reverse complement strand
TTGCCCTGACGGACACGAGCTACCTTCCCCATCCTTGTTCGTTCAGCCCTTTGTGCGTTATCGAACTGACCGACCGCATCAAGGATCTGCTTCATGAAGTGGTCGTTGTGATCGCTTAGGTTGTATTTGCCCTCTTTGTTGTAGAGGGTCACACCCTGTTTCGCACATTCAATACGAAAAATTGATGAGACCGTATCGTTGCGTGACAAACGTGACTGGTCATACACAAAAAGGTGTTTAACCACACCCTGTCTAATCTCATTGAACAACTGGGATAGGACGGGTCGCTTGTCTATCTCTTCGTGGTTGGAAGACTTGCCACCTTCATTCCACAGCTTGTGTTCAAACCCAAGTTCGCTAGCCCTTTTGATGCCTAGGTCTCGCTGAATGTCCAACGACATACCTTCGTCCGCTTGGACTACGGTTGAGACACGGGTGTAAATGTGAAGAATTTCAGACAAGGTCGACTACTTTCCGACGGGCATCGCTATCCCCATCAATATACCTTTGAGTAGTTTGAAGGCTGCTATGACCTGCCAGCCATTGAACATCCCTCAAGGAACCCCCAACCGAAGAGATTTTCTTGGCAGCATTTGTGATGAAGGTTCGCCTTCCACTATGGGATGAGCACCCTATGAAGCCAGCATTGGTGTACCAACCCTTGAACATGTTCACGATTACTTGTGGGGTTGTCTGACTACCTCGTTGCGTTTGGACCACCCTTCTGTCCCTCAACTCATGAAGGGTTGCCTTACCCCTTGTAGCTCTGAGATGCCCGCTAAGTTCTGCCCTCAATTGCTTGTTGATAGGAATCAGTCGTCCTGAGTTGCCCTTCGAGGCAATGTTTTGCAGAGAGATGTATTCCTCAAGGTCGCCAGAGGCACTCAAGACCATTCCCCAAGTCAATCCAGCTATTTCCTTAGCCCGAAGACCTGCTTTGACCGACAGTAAAAAAATCAACCTATTCCTACTTGGGTCCCGAGTCAGTCCAAGAGACAGGTAAAGGGTATCCATCTGCTGCTTGGTTAAAACCTTGGCTTGTTTGCCCAGTGCCATACGACCATCCCGTTATAAAAATGCGTACTTTAATTTTAATAAAACGAGATATTTTTGAACACCGTTTTGTGCGGTCTGCTTTTCCCTTTTAAATCAATAGCTTGTGATGACTGATTATTTTTTATCTATTCCATAACCAGTCGGGAGTTTGAGCTTCAAAGCATCCTGAACAGCACACGCATATAAATAACTACATGAACCAAGTCCATCAAGGATCACCATTGGCACAGGCAGGTATGGCGAGATCGGGACAACCAAAATGATTGAAAACCCCTTCAAGAGGGGACGAAGATGGCTCTGGAAAAAACAACAACCATCAAACGACTGACGTATTGCTTCAGGGTAGTCAGTGCGTTGCCGCCAGTTAAGTCGGAGTGTAAAAGGAGACCGCCTGACCGCCCTTACTTCTTATGAAGTTGCTCTGCTGAAGTAGTGCCGATGGGATGCGTAGTCAGACCTCGCCAACTTGCCGTGTAGGCAAGTTGTGCCTTCGAAATGCAGTCAGGAAAAACCAAGGAAACGAAATGAACACTATCAAAGATTGGCTCAAGAAAATAACTAAACAAGAGGGTAACTTTATAGGTAAAGAACGACTGATCCAAGAGATTAGAAAATCAACCAAAACAAGCCTACCAATTGAGTACCAAGAAGGGAGTGGGATGCTAATAGTGTGTATTCCAGTTTCGACCACTTTTCGGATTTAATGTCAAACTAAATACCAAATGACTCTCCAAACTTTCAAATCAACATTAAAACAACCTAAAAAGATAACAAAATTATTTTTTATATAAATTAATAAAAAATCTATTCGTTATCCTCATCGATCTCCATGCACTCCATCCGAATTTGGATCAACTGGGAAACGCCCATTGCGACTGCCAATGCTTCAGCGTCCAATTTATACAAATAGGTCTTTTCCCCTTTATGCACGGCGGCTCGAACATTAACTAGGTCTAAGCCAATGTAGCGAAGCAACTGTTTGAGTTGGGAAACTGGTTTTTTTTCGATATCGGTTCGAACGACAAGATCAAGTTGCCCTTCGATCACTTGCTTGAGTTTCTTGCAGTGCATCCCAAAGTTTTTCAAATCGTGCGTGCTAAATTCCATTGTTGAAAAAAAGCTACCTTTGTGCACAAATGGGCACAAACTAAATAAATACTTCAACAAATAAAGATCAGAATCACCAACTCGACGAATTGACAAGCCCTGGACCCCTGCGGCATTCATCGCTGCGCTTACACCCTTACTAAGCTTAGTTAGCAAGGTCGGATGAGTTAGTCGATAGAAACGATTCATCTTTCTTCGAAACATCCTACGATCATCAATCTCAAGCAAGGCTTTAGTTACAGGCTCTAGATAAAACCACTCCAATGAATGTCTGTAGGCTGCTTTTCTCTCCTGAAGCGAAACATCATTTGGGTCTAACTTGATTTTCTGATTGATTCGTTTGAAAGCATCAAAGGTGATTGAATCAGCAGTCAGAATCGACTGATTGAAAGCATCCTCAGATAGCTGCCTACCCCAATCAGATAGAGATGCACCGTCACGAATTTGCTCCTCATTCTTAACAATTGGTGTGATAGACACACCTTGTCGCCGCTTGTATTCGATAAAGTTGTTTCGCAGTGCGTTTATAGATGATCTACGTCCCACAGTTACCAATGTCGCTAACGACAGGAATTCGCTAGTGAGATATCTGAAATCCGTTCCCTCTATCAAATCAACAAGTGGAACAACAACATTGGTCAACTTTGAACGAAGCGCATCCGAACGAACCACTTCGAATTGAGTTTCGAAATTGAATCTTGCAGGGGAAATCCAAACACCAACCTCTTTCGGATTTCGAACTCGGGATATTTGCTGATCGATCTCAGTGTGTATGTTTATTCGTGTTTCGAACAATCCAAACACTGCATCAACTTTTGCTTCACCAAAATCAAAACTAATATCGACTCCTGTGCTCATTGACGGCGAGGAGAGAACAAGGTCGTACTTCAAAATTTCGTTCTTGATATCACCTATAAAAGCCTGCACACTCCGCTGAACCGAATTTTCAGACGTAATAGCGATTAAGCGTATCGGATCTGCACCAGACTCACTCCAATGCTGCTTGATGCCGTGCACCAATCTTTCGATTTCAGCTTTTGAATTTGAAGCGACAAATACTCTTTTCTTTGCCTCTAAACACTCAATCAACTTACCGATTAAGTGCTCTTTGCGTGCATATAAGTCGATAAATTTCCCACTAGGTTTCCATGTATTTACAACAAACTGAACGGAATGAGCAGAACGATCTTCAGGCATCCTCATGCCGACAAGAGTGAGAAACGAAGTCCACCCTAAATCTGCATCCATCACTACAACTCTGCTTGCATTCGCAATCAATTGCTTAAAAACATTGAAGATTTTTAATGTTGAATCAGCCATAGTCTCAGATAGAAAATGGGCAAGAACCTGCTCAACTTCATCAATGACTATTAAGTCGTACCTCGTTCCATCCACCTTCATCAAGCTATCAAGACAAACTCCGTATCTCTTTTTCGCCAATTCGGACGGTTTGGAATTCTGGTCATCTAAATAGCAATGCAAACCCAGTCGCATGGATAAATTACGAATTAAAGACTGACGATGCCCAATCAGCAGGACTGAACCGAACCCTTTCTCCTGCCTCAAAATTCGACCTACAGCTTCGGTTTTTCCAGTTCCCTTTCCACTCTTGATAAAGGTAATACCCTCATTCAAAGTCTGAACCATTAGGTAACGGTTCGATTGAATCTCAATTGCTTTAACTGGAATATTTGATCGATCTTCAATGAAAGGTCGTAACCCATCTAGCTTTTCAATTGGTGTGCCATGCTGTTTACTTTGCTCTGCAAGTGAAACCAACTGATCCTCAAAGGCGTCACTTGAAAAGATGCTGGCAGAACCACCACTCTCCCACCTTGTTTTATTGCAAGTTGAGCAGTAGTGGTATGCCTTTCCGAGGTTGTTTCGACTTACGAATGAGTTATTGCTTCCGCCACTATGGAAAGGGCAACGTACAGACGTATTTTTTGAAATTTCATCAAGCCTTACTTCATCACCAGTTGATGTAACGAAGACTTGAGAAGGATGCAGACTTGCAGCAGAAACTATCGCCGCTGGATGTTTTGCATTCGCTACAGTATCTGAAACAGCTTCCTTTTGACCATCTTCAATAAGAAAGTTCAATAGATCCTCGCTCATGGATCTATCAATCACTACCTTTGTGAGTCTTGCTCCGTCTACGTAGACTGGTGAAAATTCATCGTCCACTTTGAGGTTTAGCTGGAAGTAGTTCGCTAGTGCTCGTCTACACCATGTCAGCTCATTGGCATCTGTGATTGTTCTAGGCAATCGAATGACCCAAAGGTATGTTGTGCTTGCTGGTGACTTCGATGCAGAGCAAACTACTCCCCCGATTTGCTTAACCCAAGTGTTAGTGAGCATTGCATCTATTGGGATACCTTCATTTATCTGCAATGCGATAAATTCAGCACTCAAGAAGTATTTGAGTTTTCTACTTTCGTGACTGAACAGATACGCAACTCCTCGCCCCGCCTTTAATTGCTTTCCGACTTCATCTAGAGAAAGTGACTTTTCCCCTAGCCCGCCCCCATCTCTAGGATCGACGAGAGTAACTTTCATCAACTTCGTGGTAGTTGGTATCTCGGTGGTGGATGGCATTTGGGTAGTCAACGAAGGGCTTGATGCATTAAGTTGCATTATCTGCAATCAACTTCAGGGCAAAAATTTCACTAAATTTTCGATTTTTCGTACACCCCTTTTCACTCTCTGTATCACTAGTGATACAGATTGCACAAAACGGTTCACATACGCATCTCGCTGAATATTATTACTTTGGTCACCCGCATGTTGCGAGTGAAATTCACTTGGAGAAACCTCATGACTGACCAAAGCACAACTACCACAACCCAACCAGAAGAGCAAATCAAAAGCCGCCGCACTTCTGACGAGAAGAGCATCCGTTCACTCACCCTTGCAGAAGTAGATGGAGCCCTTGCGGTTTACGACAAAACCATCCGCATGAACACGGAACTGGTTAAGTCCAAACTATCAGCAGGTGGACATCTCCCCTCAGATGTTTTGCGAGACCTATCGGTTGCGAACAAACAAAAGTCACGTCTCACCATGCGACGCATTGCCCTACTGATTGAAACAGGGGATGCCGCAGTGATGGACTTAGTCGACAAGCTTTGCAAGCTGAAACCAGCCAAAGCCTAACAACAAGAAAGGGGGATGCAACTGCATCCCCTTCTTAATTTACGACTATGAAAAACTTTGATCCCACCGTTCTCTGCCAATTCATTGGCACTGAGCGCTACTATCGAATTTCACGCAAGCATCTCATCACAGATGGTGCTAAATACCTTGCCGACAACGCTGAGTGCTACTGGCTACTAGATGCAACCACCAGTCACTTAATGGAGATTGGCACTAACGATTGGTTTGTACTTGCCACCCTAACGGTCAAGGACTCCAAAGC
>JAHEEQ010000122.1 GCA_024640585.1 Micrococcales bacterium | reverse complement strand
AAGCTAAGTTGATCTATGAGGATGGCAGAGGTAAAGAATACGCACGTCAAGAGATCCCATACACAGACTTTCCTATGCACTCGATCGCACTGTTTGCTTGTTGGGACGGTGAGTACTGGGTAATCATGCTGCCCAGTGAGTATTAAGACTCAGAAAATATTGGTTGTCCGAACGGACTGGAAGGCTATGCAGTACTGAATTATTTGATTAGATTGGGGAATGAATGATTTCGCCGCTTGGTGTCACAAGTGACATCCAAATTGAGCCACCGCTAATGTCACTCTCTTCAAAAGAACGTAAGCAGTAGCCAAGAATGCCACCTGCTTCAAGTACTGTTCCAATACGTTCGCTTACGGGAACGCTGACACCAATGACCCCTTTTTCTTCAGAGATGAAAATTTCGAAATCATCAGAGTAACCATCAAGGGCCGCATCATGCAAGACGGATTGAAGTTTTTCAATGGCTACAGGATTTGAAAAAACAGATTTTTCAAGCTCGATGTTGAGCTGGGCATAGGCAACGATAGGTTCTTTTTGCATGACATGCTCCGATTGGACTGCTTAATTAATCATATATCAACAAAAGAATTGAAAATTCACGCTGCAGAAAGTAGGTGCCTAATTCGCTAGGTGATCATGTTACCCAGCGAGTATTGAGCGTCCATAGGTTGGACGTAAAAAGTCACACTCTTATAGTAGTAAATATCGAGCTGGGATCAGTTGTCGGATGAAACAGGAGTGATGAGCGAAGCGGGGACCGCTCCTTGCTTCACTCAAGTGATCCAGTTGTTTCAAATGCTTCGTCAATTAGTTGCCTGTCGAGAGTTGGTAGAGGCCGGTTTAGTTTGGATGGGAATTCGCCGTGTGCAGCGTTCTCAGCGAGCAGCTGAGCATGCTTTACATGTCGATGCATAAGGATCGCGATTGTGTTCAATTGATCTTCGGTGGTTTTTGTGCGTCTCGTCATCATTGGATCCAGTCCTTCACAATTTTTCGGACTGACATTTGCTATCAGGCCAGTTTTCCAAAGTGGGAAATCGTCTGGCGCTGCAGCATAGACAGCTAAAGCACGTAGGCTAAGAAACAAAGGGTTAATCCGCAAACGTTTGCCAGCAAACCGAATTTTGCTTTGCTCAGTTTTTGGCGTTATCGGTAACTGATGCCTATCTATCAACACATCTAAGTATGTGAGAAGCTCTTTTTTGGGAATCCCCATTGGGATAGATACAAGCAGCGCCTCGGGGGAATTCTCGTTATTACGCTCATATGCCAGATAGTGCATGAGTTGGGCGACAAATTCGTTTGCATCAGGCACGGCACCTTTGATTAGCTTTGATACAAGTCGAACTCGGGGTAGTTCATGCTCCATATCAAAAATCCTGGCCCCATTACGTTCCCACCAATCCTTGAAGGCTAAACCCTTGAGATCGCCAAATTCCTTGCGTGTTTGCACAACTTTTTGGAATTGCACCATCAACTCTTGATGTTGTTTGTCTGTCCTAGGTTCTTCATTTGAATTGGCATAAAGACCAAGAATTTCCGAGGCTCTTTGTTCTTTAGAGATCTCGCCCTTTTCAAATTTATTGGCCAAGTCATAGCTCGGGCTTACTTTTAGGTATTGAAACATCGCAAAGGCATACAGCTTTGTTGTGCTTGCTTGGCGAGTATTGACTTGCCGCTTGGGAGCATTTTTGTCCATTGGATGTTGATAAACATTAACTTTTAAAAAGCAAATATTATCTGTAATTCACTTAAAAATCAATAAAAGAAACAATACAGGCATTGTTTAGCAAATCAGCTATCCAATGCATTTAGTCAATGCTTTTTAACTGTCTAACTTATATAAAGGAGACTTATATGACTACATTCTTGAAAACTAGTGCTGCAACTACTGCAGGTGATGCAATTACAACTAATGGCGCGGCTGCAAAGCCTGTGACGCATTTGAGCGACTTGTTTAAGCGCGGTCCTGCCAAGGCTGCGATTGATAACAAGTTGAGTGCAAAGGCTGCGAGTGGCGGTAATCCCTGTCAGGATCAAATTGCTACTGCGTGTGAGCAGCTTGCGGAGCAGTACGCGCAATACAAAGTGAGCTTCGGTGACCGTTCTGACGCGGCACTGTGGCAAGTTTTGCAAAACGTGTATGTGCAAGTGCTCAGCATTGATGCAGACAAAATCAATGGCAAACACAAAAAAGCTGCGCTGGTGACACAGCTGAAAGAGCGTGGCTACAAGAAAGCAAATGCAAACAACAGCACAGCGCTGTTGTTGGTGAAATATGTTTTTGCGGATCAGGCAAAACAGACGCACAGCAATTACGCGAATGCGATGCTGCGTGCAGATCAGCTCGGAATTGCAGGCGAAGAGTTTGCTGCATTTCTGAAAAAGTATGGCGGCATCATGAAAATGTTGGAAACATACTTTCATATTGATGAGCAAGGCGCATTGATTGCACTCGCTGCAGCACCTGCTAATAAAACTGCAGAGCAGGCAAAGCTTGATGCAAAAGAGCGTTTGACTGCATTTCGTCGTGCACTTGTTGCGATGAGCGGTGAAGTGGCAAGTGAAGTTACGTGTAACGACGTGACTGATTGGGTGCCTGTTGACGAGCGCAATGAGGAGGTCAAAGCAAAAGACCCTGACAACGCGAAGTACAAGCGTGGCAGTTTTGTGTTTTTTGTGGCTGTTGAGGGTGACGAGCCTGGCAAGTACAAGATGGTGCAAGGCTTCAGTGCAGCACGTGACTTGGAAGACAAGCTCATTGCGCAAATGTTGCCTAACGTCGTGGCGACGGCTGATGAACTTCGTGCCGTTGCAAAGCATTACGAACAGGCACAAGGCATGTTTGAAGACACTGAAGGTACGCCTATCTAAGAGCAGTACAGGACGTGACCTTAGGTCACGTCCATCTTATGGACGTAGGGGCGAAAGAGTTATCGCTTTTTAGTCCTACTAGCAATCCAACCCATCACCTAAAAAAACAACATAAGGAGCGGTTCGGCTTACAGCCGTTACCGATGGGATCACTCATCCCTGCTTCAGGTGCTTGCTGGTAGTTACTACTATAAGAGTGTGACTTTTTCGACCCCTGCGGACTATCTACTAAATATTCCGAGAGGTTAAAAATGATTGATTTGAAAATTGATGCAGTTGTACTGGAGAAGTTGCAGGCTGAATATCCACGGCCAGCAAACAGTGCAGCAAAAGCGCTGGAAAGTTATAGGGTTCTTTTGCTTGATTTGATTGCTGACTCCCTGACTAAGGGGCGTAGCCCCTTTGAAGTTATGCAAGGCATTTACACCGTAGCAGCAAAACGGCTGTCGCAAGAGGGGCCAACTATTGGTGGACAAGGAAAAAAGCAGCGTTTGCATGCTTGGCTCAAGGCCAACGAATTGGAGCTGATTGAATTTACCGAAAAGGGTAACAACCTTCGCCGTATGCTTTCAAAGGTCAAGTTGTCTGCGCTGGTGACCCTTACAGACTCACATGAAGAGCTGGGTGAGCTACTTCGCTTGGCAAAAACTAATGCCGAGATTGTCCACATCTTGGACGGAGATGCAGCTGAAAACGAACGGATGTTCGAGGAGCTTTTCCCAGACTATTACGAATTGTCAAAGTCAAAGCGTCAAGCTGCATATGAATTGTTGCCTGTGGATATGCATTCATTGAGGGCTTACATCTATTGGTTGTACAACGGAGCAACTGGATTCAACCGTGGTGCAGTGCAAATTTTTACGGAACAGGCATTGCAGATCTTGCGTGTGGCTGCGCATACAAAAGGCAAGTTTGTTCAGAAAAAGAAGCCTAGCCAATTTGGACGCTTGTATTACCACGGGTTGAGCGTGCAAAACGTTAACAAAACATTGCGTCGAGCGATGCTGGGTAACAGCTGGGAATATGACATTCGCAGCAGTTCAACGGCGATCAAGCTTGGTTTTGCAAGTGATGCCATTGCTGGATGCGGAAGTAATGAACACCCTCGCAATGTTTTTCGAGCTTCCTTTCTTTACGTTGAACGTAAGAAGGAGATGGTCAATGACATTTGTCGAGATGTGTTCTTTGAAGACTCAGGCGTAAGCAAAGAAAAGCAGACCGAATGGATCAAAACTGCTTTGACTGCAATCGGATTTGGCGCAACAGCGAGTGAACATGGCTGGCGATCTAAGGACGGTTCTTGGAGTAACCCTGCAATTGTGAAAATTCTGCGAAATACGGATGAGCGTGCTCGTTTTCTGAGCTCCTACTACGTGAAGAATTTTATTGAAGAGCAGGCAGCATTAGACGAATACATCGTCCAGCTTATCCAACGCGAGTTTCCTAACGTCTGGGACAGTGATCTTTTCCTATCAGGAAAGAAGCGAAGTAATGCAAAGGCCGTTGCGTGGCTTTACCAGCATATTGAAACGTGGGCGATGAATGCTGCGCGTGAATCGATCCGAGCTAAAGGTATCAAGGTTCTGGCAAACATTCACGATGCAATCGTTTTGCAACGGAAATTAACAGAGGACAGTCGCAATGAGGTGGAGTGGGCTATGCGGGATAGCACTGGCATTCCTTACCTTTACCTCAAGGCCACAAAACTGCATGGATTTGAAAGGATCAATGTTGAGGTGGAAGATGAGATTGATCTTCGGGTGACGTCCACACAGTTCTTTGCATCACTTAAGAAGTGGTATCCGGATGGGAATGTGCCGACTGATCGCAATTTTTCTAACTGTGTCAAGGAGGCGTAAATGAGAACAAGCATTTGCTATCTGCTACTCAAGAGGGTCAGCTTGACTCAATCTGAACTAATTGAACTGCGTAAGTTGTTTGATGAATTAACCAAATAAAGGAAACGAAATGTCTTACTATAAAAAACACATCATCTTTACTAGTTGTGAGGTCTCGGAGATTGCTGATATGACCAATTCAATCGTCGTGCCCATAAAGTTGCAAAAAGATGCAGCTTCATTGCTTGAACCAGTTGGTGAGTTTGGTGATCCTGTCGCTGCGCTTGCCTATGTTTTGCAAGAGACAGGGTATGAGTTGTGTTACGCCTATGAAGTCTTCAATCCGAGTGCAGGATATGAAGTCTTGGTCGCATGCCATGAAAAAGTTGACTACATTTTTTCAACATCAGATGCCTGGTTTAATTCCGTCATGTCTGAGGTCATTCGATGGTTAGCTTCGTACTATCGGCAGATTGCGGTAATCGAAGAGTTAGAGTCTGCTTCAGAGACTGCGGTTGATCAATTCCTGATTGAGAACAATGGTGAGCTTTTTCCTAAAAATGTTGCTTTGGCAGCACTGATTAATGATCTTTGCTCTCGAAACTACGAAGTAATTGAAGAGATTGTTTTTGGGTTACTTCGCAGATATCAGGTGTACCCGATACCCTGAGTTGTGCCTCATGTTCTTAGTGCAACTGAGGCACTGAGTAGAAGCGATCTCACGGTCGACTGGAGAATCTGGCTAAAGATCGTTTTTTTGCCACATATTCCAGTCGACTTTTTCGATATTCTGCAATTAAATTTATTGATCCATCACCGCACACATAGATGTAAAAAATTCCAGGAAACCATTGAAGCTAGCGCAAGGCAAGA
>JAHEEQ010000120.1 GCA_024640585.1 Micrococcales bacterium | reverse complement strand
TTACATGGCCTTTGCGATTTTTTCTATGCTGAACACAGCTAAGGATAACGGTATCAAGTCATTGGCTATGCCTGCCATCGGAACGGGGGTCTTTAAATTTCCTTCAGTGCTGGCTGCTCGAATTATTGCCAAGGCTCTCAAAGAGTTTGAAAAAAGATCGGATGCGATTGATCTGGTTCGTATTTGTGTCGTTAGCGAAGATATGCGAAAACTCTTTGAATCAGCAATTGCTTTGGAGGGCGAGTCACGTTCATCTAGCATGCAATAGCAGTTAAGACAAAGATCTAGTCGGCATCTCGAATAATGACTTGCCCTGTCAAATGTCCACTTTTCATTTTTCTGAGTGCTTTTGCTTCAATGGCTCTAATTCGTTCCCTCGAGATATCAAAAAGCTGACCGCTATCCCATGCTTCGCTCATTGGAACGATGTAAACGCAGAGCCCTTTTTCAGCTGCAATCCGAACTTCTGCTGAAGTGCGGGTCAGAAAGACTGCTTGCTTGCAGTGATTGCAAAATTTGATTCCGTCTTCTTCAGTCTTTTCAAAATCATCCCAGTTGCGGTGGCAGACGACCTTGAGCTTGCAATTGGCATTGTTCAAAATTTGATTTGAGTCCATGTAGCCTCGAGCCTAAACGTAGGGTGTGATTTCTTACACTAGAGACATACTACTCGCCAACTAAGTGTCTGTGCCAAGCAGGAGGGATCAAGTTTTTTTTAGATCATGCTTGACATGATTCGAGATTTATGGTGCAATAAAGCTGTATGAATGAAAAATCAATCGAAAGTATTAATTTTTCATTTATTCCTACGGTAGGAATGCTCCTAACATTGTTAGGTTTAGGTGAAAGTGTCTTCTAAGTCATACACGTATGACTTCGTGAGCACAATCCCTACAGGTAGGAAGTTTGACATGTACCAAACTCATGGACACAATGTCTGTGAGTTCTTGGAAAACGTGGTGAGACAAAGTGTCCCACGGCGAAAACAAGATGGAGTTATTCAGGGAGAATTGTCCCCGTGTAGTTTCATACGGTATGAAACTGGGGTGAAAAGTAACCCACAGTTGCAGATCTAACAATTGTTAGATGCATGCTGAGCGACTCGCGGACAATTTGTCCGCAAGTTATGAAAATCTGACAAATGTCAGATTGACTTGGGTGAAGAGGTTGTTGCTCAAAATGTGGGTCACATTGACCCGATTTAGAAGCAGCATCTAAGATTAGATGAAAAGTTGCTTAGGCAGCTTTTTTAAAAAGTTGGTGTTTTTTGATAATGTTTGACGATTGGAGCCCTCTGTGAAAATGAATCTAAATTTAGTACCCGCTACGGCAACTAAATCAGTTGCTCCACACCAAACCTACAACTTCGGGTTTGGAGATCAATACCAAGGATTCAGCCTTGGCGTAAGCAATGGTCGTGTAATTGAGAAAACAAAGCGACAAGCGATTTTTCGTAACAAGCACGGCATCGTGAAACTTTGACGATTGATGTATCATGACAACAATTCACTACGTATCTAAACACTGCCGCGAAGAGCGCATGCAACAACGCGGAATTCCACAATCAATGATTGATTTAGTGACTCTATATGGGGACTGCCACAGAAGACCTGGCCATCCTATGTCGCTCTATTTGTCAAAACGTAGCTACAGAAAAATGCGTGAAGCAGGAGTAGCAAAACAGCTAATCATTGAAGCGGAAAAGCGACCAAACTTGAGATTGCTTGTAGATGAGCCCACAGGGGCAGTGATTACAGCAATACATGCAGACAAAAACAAGCAACGAGTTCATTGAAATGAAGAAAAACATAGCAAAACACTACCTAGAACTTTGTGAACATTCCTACAAAGAAACGGAGCAACGTCGCGCATTTGAGTTTCCAGAGTGGCTCAAATCAATCAAGAACGATAAAGCGACAGCTGAAGAAACGTTCGTGGCAATTCAATCGGCATTGTTAATGTTGGTGCACAAAAAAGGTGAAGTTCTAGATAGCTACCCAACAATGGGGCTGTGTAAAGAGATGCCGATCGCGGAATTCTTCAATGTTTGGGTTACGTTGATTGAGGCAGCCGGAGAGATTGACTCATTCAGTCCATTGAAAAGTGCTTGTGAGAACTTGGCTGCATATGCAAAGTATCTACAAGGTAATTTCAGGGAAATTGAAACAACAGAAAAATATTCGTGCAAATCAATGCATGAGCTAGCAACAGAAGCATTTCAAAGAGAAGCTGCGTATGTAACTCCAAGAGATGTTGCTGATTTCATGTTGCAACAAGCTGGCCAAGTTGGGAAAGTAGACGTCTACGCAAAAGATGGATTGGGACTGCTATACGGTGTTCGGGAAAAAACTCACGCAAACATTGTTGGTGAAGATTTTGGTAAAAGCGATCAAAGGATTTGGCCAGCCTCGCTTCAAACGATCAATCAAGATTCTTTAACTTGGTACAGAAATCAGGAATTCGCTAACAAGCAGTTCCTTGATTTGGAGTGGAGGTTTGGAGAGTACGCAGCGCAGGGAGATGTCTTACTAGTGAACGCTGCAAAAGCAGACATGCCATTCTTAAATGCTGATGAAGAAAATGACCAGCAAGCAGGAAGCTTAAATAGCTGCCTAAGGGCTGGTTACAAAAAAGTTGTAGTGCTAGTGTCGAACCACTACTTGACAGCTGGAAGGGGTATGGCTGAACAAATACTCAACTTTTGCCTAAAAAATGGGCTCAGTAAAGTAGTTCAGCTACCGATGGGTATTCTTGGGTTCAAGTCTCAACAGCACAGCGTTTTGGTGTTTGAGTCAGGAGTGAATACAGAAACAGTCGAATTCATTGACTTGTCGAAAGAAGAAAACACTAGGCCAGCGCCAAAGGGATTTGGTGAGCCGAGAAGAGCAAAAATCCTAAAGTCGAATGGTGATTCGTATTGGGGGCCAAGTTACCAATCAATGAGTGCAACAGTAGAAGTAAGCAGCTTGCAAAAGAACTCAAGAAGTGGAGGTAAGAAACTTCTATCGTTCGAGGTCGGACAGTTTTTGAAGACAGACCCCTTGGTAGAGTTGAGAAGCACATACACCTTCATGAAGCTACAAGAGTTTATGGATGTGTTCAGAGCGCATCACATAGAAGATACAAGTGAAGAAATTCGCGTTGACTACGTGGAGATTGGGGCAAGCTGCATAAGCGATTTGGGGTGGATTGGAGAGGGGCGACAAAGAGAATGCAGTGCAACTTCGCTTGAAAAGCGGAGAGCTCAAGTACTGAAAGATAAAGACATCGTTCTATGTTTTCGAGGGGCGCCAGATTCGTTCGGCAAAGCTGGCATGTATCGAAAAATAGAAAAGGAAATTGCAATTCCCAATCAGAGTTTCGTAATACTGAGAGCGAAAGAGGATGCAATTGCAAACGTGCCACCTGAGCTAGTGCTGTGGTGGATACGCTCTGTGTACGCGCAAGAGTACTTGAAGCAAAAATCAATCAGTCCTGATGTAGTAAGAATTTCCCCTAAAGACGTTGCAAGTTTGGAGATCCCATGTGGGCCAGAACACTTGATTGGGGAAGAGATGGAAAAAATTCACAGAATGCATGAGTCATTAATGAAGATGAACCAGCATAGGCAGGAAATTATGAGCTTAGAGAAAAAATCTTGGCCGATCCTGAGTACATTGGATGCCTGAGGATGAACGATGAGTACAAGCAGCAAGGATCCAATTTCTGGGAAGGGATTTATCTACATTCTCAGCAACCCGTCGATGCCCAACTTATACAAAGTTGGTTTGACAACCAATAGCGTCAAACAACGTATTCAAGAATTAAATTCAACAGGTGTGCCAAGATCATTTCACTTGGCTAAAAAGTACGAGATCCGTGAAGATAAATTGCTCGCAGTGGAGCGACATGCGCATAGGAAACTTACCGCCAAAGGGCTTCATCATGGCAAGGAATTTTTTGAAGGGCCGATTCATGTTGTAGAGGCAGAAGTCGAGGATGCGATCTTTGAAATTGCTGGTGAAACTGCTATTGATTTAGTTGGTGAGGCTGCAAAAAGAAAGGCCGAATCTGAATTGAAGGCTAGAGAAGAAAAGGATTTTCAGAGAAAAGTTCAAGATAGATTGATAAAGGAAAATCAGGTTGTTGATGAGCAAAGACGAAAGTATCTTTTAGAGAAGGATCGCGAAATAAAAAGCGACACGAGCTTTTTAGATACCTATGTTTGGGTACCTCTAGGGTTCATGTTTTTTGCTGCAATAGGTCTTGCATTACTAACAACAGGGCCGATAGGTTGGATTGTTGTAGGTGCTGCTGGTTGGTGGATTTACAACGAAGACCATGTTAAGCCTAAGCAGAACCTTGAAGAAGAAGCTGCGCGAATATTCCCATATAAAACCTCATCTGAAGTTGCAGTGCTACTTCGTACAGAAAGTTATCGTGAAGAGAACAGCACAACAAGTTATACAAGTACTTACCCTTTCAGAACTACGGCATCAAGAAGCTCTCCAGCACTGTCCACGGCTTCAAGTGCAGATGGTCAAGCGAGAGGAAGTTCTTTGAAGGCGATACAGGATCGCGTTGATGACGAAATCAAGGATCTTGCCAAAAGAGATCCAGGTCTCTGGTTTGAGTGCTATCAAGAAACAAAGAGCATCAGCAAAAGAAGTCAGCTTTACCAGACGATAAGGAAAGAATATCTAACAAAGAAAATGATCGACTCTTTGCCCTTAATAGCACCTTCGAATCTGTATACGGAGATCGATAAGATTCCACATATGTCGTCTTACCAAATAGAAGGGGAAATCAAGAAGGCAATCAACTCATGATTGACTATTTCTTGTCTTCGGGTGCCGTTTTGAATGGTTGCTTCCAAATGGAAATGAGCCCCAAAATCGCTCAGACATCCACTTGCTAAACCACTCCGTAGCTAAGCAGTAATCGTGTGTACCAATTTCACGCCAACCAAAAACAGCCAATGGGTTAAAGAAAACTTAGGTGTGGAATTGCCGGCGGAATTTCTGGCTGATATCTATCCAGGCTTTGCGTCACCTGTAGTTGTAAAAAGTCATCAGACTGAACGTTTTGCGTGTGGCTTGGCCAAGTTTGGTTTGATCCCGTCTTGGGCCAAGGACGACAAGATCAGTCGCCACACCTACAACGCTCGAAGTGAAACTGCGGCAGAGAAGCCGAGCTACAGAACAGCATGGCGTCATCGCCAGTTCGGTCTGGTGCTGGTCGACAACTTCTATGAGCCAAGCTACGAATCGGGTAAGGCCGTCAGGTGGAAGATTGAACGGACATCAGGAGATCCGTTCGGCATCGCCTGCCTCTGGGATCGCTGGACCGACCCAGCTTCGGGCGAACTGGTGGTCAGCTTCTCCATGCTTACCGTCAATGCAGACGAGCACCCAGTCATGCGGCAGTTTCACAAGCCAGGGGATGAAAAGCGCACCCCCGTGATCATTGCCCCGGAGTTGCATGACACCTGGCTCAGTGCAGACCCTGCCAAGGCAGCAGAACTGATGACCTGGTCGCACATGCCTGAACTCAAGGCTATGGCTGCGCCGAGGGCTTAAAACGTTCGATTACTTTATTGCTGGATGAATATACAGTATATTCATCGGCATGTATTTA
>JAHEEQ010000104.1 GCA_024640585.1 Micrococcales bacterium | reverse complement strand
CGACAACTTCAAGTGTGAGGTGTTGCATTGCTGCTGAAATTTCTATGTCAAGATTTGCTTCCCATTTTTCTTTTATTACCTGGTAGGCGTTTTCAATCGATTCAATAACAAGCCTTTGCATTGCGCGATGGAATGCTGGCTGCAATATCTTTCGATGGGCTTTCCAGATCTCCCCATCGGCTGTCAGTAAACCTTCACCTGTCACAATCGATAGGGATTTATATTGCAAAGTTTGTTTTGCGAAATTTTTGGCGTTAGAACGAAGTACGTAGTCCACCATCTCCGGGTTACTAATCGAAAAAGCAGGAATTGGCACGGGGTACTGAACGATTGATCCGTATTTGGCATGCATATCCATTAGGAAGCCGGTGGTATCAGTTCGAATACTCGACAAATTCTTAAGCATGGTCAATGCATCAGGACCAGGCGCTACTTTCTTAACTGCCACAGCCCGAGCCTATGCCTCGCGTGAATTTCTTCTCTTTCGCACTTTGTAGAACTCAAACCAGACCACGCCCATGATTGCGGAAGTGAGGCAAACCAGCCAACTTGATATTGAAAGTCTCACAAATCCAAAAGTCTGGTTTATAGGTTCAACCGAACTCAGTACAACGAGGACTAGTGAAGCAACCGCCACTGCCCAATTGAGAACTTTGTTCTTGCGTTTACGCATCACGTTTAATGTGGTTAGTGTCCAAGAGCGATTGATGAAAATTGTTGCCAGATTGCTTAGGACAAGTGTGACAAAAGTTAGTGTCTTGATTTCCTTATCTGAGAAGTTTGAGTTGATGGACCAAAAGTAGACCGCAAATATCGCTAATAGATTCGCGATACCTTGAAATATTGCAATCTTGATTTCGTTTTTTCCAAAGATGTCTCTTTCAACATCGCGGGGTTTTCGATTCATAATGTTTTCGTCAATTGGCTCAGACTCAAAAACTATTGAACAAACTGGGTCAATGATTAACTCTAAAAATGCGATTTGAATTGGCAGCAAAACCAGTGGCCAATCGCTAAATAGCACAGGGATAAGAGTCATTCCGAAAATCGGAATGTGAACTGCAATGATGTATGCCAGCGCTTTGCGAAGATTATTGAAAATTCCGCGTCCTCGCCTTACTCCTCGCACTATGGATGCAAAGTCATCATCTGTAATCACAATTGCAGCGGCTTCACGAGCCACGTCAGTGCCACGGGCTCCCATTGCGATGCCGATGTCGGCTGCGCGAAGTGCTGGTGCGTCATTAACGCCATCTCCAGTCATTCCCACGATTTCATTATTAGCTTTGAAAGCGGAAATTAGTTGCATCTTCTGAGTTGGAATCATGCGAGCAAAAACATTTACGTTTCTAACTTGAACTGCTAACTCGGCGGAAGACATTCGAGCGACATCCTCTCCTGTTAGGACTCCAGCTGAAACATCTATTCCAATCTCGCGCGCCACCGCCATAGCTGTCCCTGGAAAATCACCTGTGATTATGACTGTCCTGATTCCAGCCGTCCGACATTCTGCAATCGCTTCAACAACACCAACGCGTATTGGATCGAAAAGTCCAACTAAACCTATCAATTCGAATTCAAATCCAATCGCGTTATCTGGAAGTGGTTTTGAAAATTCATATTCAGATTTTGCAACCGCGAGCACCCTCTGTCCACTTGCAGTGGCACGGTTCACAGCATCGGTTAGAACTTTTCTTTCAGGCACATCAAGTTTGCATAAAATCGCAATGGACTCTGGCGCTCCTTTTGCTGCCACAACGTATTTAGATTCGGTTTTCCAAACTTGAGTTATCGCCATAATGGATTCGGAGAGTGGATATTCTGCGACAAGTTCAGTCACCTGATGAGTTTGATTGTCTTTTGCCAAGAATACGTCGCCAAGTTCAATGAATGCTTTATCCATTGGATCGAATGAATCTAATGCCGAAGCTAGTACCAGATATTCAGTAAGTTCATGAAAATCTTTCGGTAAGTCTCGCTGGTCTACTTGATGTGTTTTGTTGTTTAAGAAGAGTTCTCGAACTTGCATACGATTTTCGGTGAGAGTACCAGTTTTGTCGACGCAAATGACTGTCGCAGAACCCAAAGTTTCAATTACGGCAGATCTTCTTGTTAAAACATGATTCTGAGACATTCGCCAAGCACCAATAGCAAGGAAAACGGTTAACACAACAGGAAACTCTTCCGGCAGAAGTGCCATGCTCGTCGCGATACCAACTAGCAAACCTTTAATCCAGTCTTCGCGAGTTAATGCGAAGATAACTGTTACGGCAAATGCCGCGGCGATACCCAAAACTGCGACAACCTTTACCAATTTGTTTATTTCTTTTTGCAAAGGCGTTTGTTCAATTTCGATTTCTAAAACAGATTTGCCAATCAATCCAAGTTGGGTCTCGTGGCCAGTTTTTTGAACAATTGCGAGCCCCTTGCCTTTGACTGTCAAAGTGCCGGCAAAAATCCAAGGTGTGTCGTCCCCTCCAGGTGCACCAATTGGATTCTCCGAATTTTGGGAAGCACTTTTTCGAACAGGGACTGATTCGCCAGTGAGAGTTGACTCGTCAACTGTGAAGTTTGAACAACGAATCAATGTACCGTCAGCTGGAACGCGGTCACCTTCCATCAAAACAACTACATCTCCAACCACTATCTCTTTGCCAGAAATGCGAATCTGTTTTCCATCGCGGATAACTAGCGCACGAGGTGCGGAAAGTTCTTTGAGGCTAGCAAGTGCTTGTTCGGTTTTGCTCTCTTGGTAAACCGAGATGCCAATAACTACTAAGACAAAAATAATTAGCACAAATCCATCACGCGGTTCTGCCAAGATGAAATTCAAAGTACCTGCGGCTATTAGGAGAAATAGCATTGGCTGCTTGACAACATCAATAATACGTCGAATCAAACCTCTTTTAAATGAATTTGTTAACTCATTTGGACCGAACTTTTCTAGACGGTGAACGGCTTCTGCGCTTGTGAGACCAAGTATTTCGTTCATCCTTCACTCACCCCCATTAGCCAACGTTTTGCGACTTCGTTCACAACTACGTAAGCAAGCGCAATTGAGATCAATGTTGCAACTAAATAAATCGGAATAGCCACAAGTTTTACTGCCTCACCGATAAAAGTAAATGGAAGTGCAATAACGACCACAGCCAGGATTAAAGAGGAGCCTAGAAGTAGACGGGACGGTTTGCTTCTCCAAAATCTTCGAGTACTTCTCAAAATCAACATGGCAGCAAGTTCAGTCAAAGTTGATTCTACGAACCAAGCTGTACGAAATTCAGAGGAATTCGAGTTCAGTCCCCAAATTAAAACCGCAAAGGTTGTTAGGTCAAATAAAGAACTAATCAATCCAAAAGTGATCATGAACTTTCCAACATAATTAACATCCCAAGAGCGTGGCTTCGCAATGTCCTCATCATCGACATTGTCTGCAGCAATGGTTAAATCTGGAAAGTCAGAAAGGAAGTTGAGTAGAAGAATCTGGCTTGGAAGCATCGGCAGGAATGGCAAAAAAAACGAAGTGAGTGCCATGGAAAGAACGTTTCCAAAGTTCGCACTAATAGTAACTCGAATGTATTTAATTGTGTTTACAAAAGTTTTGCGACCGAGGCGAATGCCGTTTGCAATCACACTCAAGTCTTTGTCGAGCAAAACAATCGCAGCAGCGCTTTTTGCAACATCAACTGCATTGTCTACCGAAATACCAACATCAGCCGCGCGTAAAGCAGCAGCATCGTTGATGCCATCGCCAAAGAAGCCGACAGTTTCGCCATTGGCTTGAAGCAACTTAATGATGCGTTCTTTTTGCAATGGATCAACTGCCGCGAACACTCGACAAGTCACCATGCGCTGTTTAATCTGACTTTCAGTGAGATTGTTCAAATCGTCACCAGTGAGTGTCCCTACACTCTCAACCCCAACGGAATTAGCTAGTGAAAGTGCAACGTGCGGGTTGTCGCCTGTGATGATGTAAATGTTTATACCTAAACTTCTAAATTCAGCAATCGCAGATTTGGCATCAGCCTTTGGTGGATCTTTGAAAACCAAGAATCCGGCAAATTCGAGTTCCTTCTCTTCGATGGCTAGAGATAGGTTGGATATTTGTTTGGTCGCAATAGCAAGCACGCGATTGCCTTCATTGCTAAATCTTTCAAACAAGGCATTTGCTTTTGAGAGTTCATCTGCTGAGATGTCGCAAACCTCAAGTACCTCTGAAACGGCACCTTTTGTGATCAACTGACCCGTTGAAGTGAGAATGGATAGTCGACGGCGTTTGAAATCATATGGAATTTCTGAAACTAATTCTGGAAGTGCAATTGGGGATCGAAGGTCATTGATAATTGCATCGTCTAATGGATTTTTGAAACCTTGCTGGAGGTAGGCGTTTAAGTAGGCGAGTTGTTTAAGCCATTCGGAAGGGTTTCCATCGATATCAATCACACCATCTAGTTTGACTACCCCTTGCGTGATTGTGCCTGTCTTATCTGTGCAAAGCGCACTTATCGAACCAAAGTCCTCAATTGCATCTAGACGTTTCACTACAACTTTTTGCTTAGCCATTGCTCTAGCGCCACTTGCTAGCGAAACACTAATGATTACGGGGAGCATTTGTGGAGTTAGACCTACTGCAAGTGCTAGCGCAAAAAGCAATGAATCAATAGTTGGTTTATGTTGAATCAGGCTTGCGACCAAAATGATTGCGACTAAGAATCCCATTGCACGTGAAAGCAAGATTCCAAAATCCCGGGTGCCTTTTTCGAAACTAGTTTCTACATTAACTTCGCCAATTTCTCGAACCATTGCGCCGAATTTTGTGCTGTTGCCAGTAGCAGTTACTTGTCCAAGTCCCTTGCCGCTAGAAATCGTCGTACCGAAATTCACTTCCTCGCCAATGCTTTTCTCTACTGGAAAAGCTTCACCTGTTAAAGCTGATTCGTCAGCCATCAAACTCAAAGCATCTAGTAACTGCAAATCTGCTGGAACTACATTTCCCGCACTGAGTAAAACTAAATCTCCTACAACCAAATCTTCCACCGAGATTTCAGTTTCCTCGCCATCACGGATCACACTGCAATTCACAGTTAGTTGCTCCAAAAGTTTTTGCATTGTGTTGTTCGCGCGATGTTCTTGCCAAAACCCGAGCAATCCGCTTGGAATGATGATTGCAAGAATGATAAAGCCATCTTGGTAGTCACCAGAAAACATCGAAATAAAGGTCGCGACTATGAGAATCAAAACTATAGGGCTGGTGAATTGCTTAATCAGAGCTTTGGCTAAATGCCACTGAGAAGTCGTCGCAATCTTGTTAGGCCCATTTTTGATTACAAGCCGCTTTGCCTCAGCGCCGCTGAGACCTACCCGCAAGGTCTTATTGCTCATAACTTCAGGCTAGACCTTGCTTCGATAAATAGACACGGTCAAGAGTCCCGATTTGATTAAATCTCGCTTTATGCGGCTAAAGTTGAACTTATTTATTGGGTAAGTTTCTCCCATGTCTAAAGTGCTTGCGTCTCTGCCTGTTGGTGAAAAAGTCGGTATTGCCTTTTCTGGCGGTCTAGATACCTCGGTTGCAGTCGCATGGATGCGTGAAAACGGAGCAATCCCATACACCTACACAGCAGATCTTGGTCAATACGACGAACCAGACATCGAC
>JAHEEQ010000097.1 GCA_024640585.1 Micrococcales bacterium | reverse complement strand
ATCAGTTGATTGCAGAACCCAGTGCTCGTATTGGATCAATAGAAATTGAGTCTGAAATGAGTGACTTGCGCGATCAATTTCGTCAAGACTCATTACCAATTGATGGTGATTTGTTAGATTTTGAACTTGACGATGCAACCGCTGAAGCGCATCTGAATTATCGATTTGTCAAACAGCTTGACGTCATTGAGGCGGGTAAACGTAGGATTGCGAGCGCTATCAGAGATTACTACCGAGCCTATGAACAAAGATCCAGATGGGTCAGAGAAGATCTTGTTGTTCAGTTAGATCTCAAGAGGTACGAAAAGCGTTTATTCGAGGAATGGGAAACAGTCTTCGACGCTATCTGTGATGAAGTTGGAGAAGATGCCACAGATGCACAAAGGAGGTTGGCGGCTAGATCGGTTCTTCAATGGGCTGAACGTGCATCTATACCAATTCGTCCTGGGGTCACGGAGCCATTTCTGTGCCGTGGTTCATTGCACATGATCGCTGATGAGGGGCGAATTGGGTGGCATCCCGATTTCAGGGCGCTGTTGAGCACGGTGCTTAGTGATGGAAGGAGTGCTGCAGCATGAGCGCGTGGAGTGATCGCACCATAGAAGAAAGAGCGCTTCTCAATCCTGCTTTTTGTTCATTGCTCTTATGGAATTTTGCTTCTGCTGGTGGCGTTCAGGGAGCGCGGGCATTGACATTTTCAGAGGCTTATCTTGTGCTTCCTATTGTGTTGCCAAAGGTTTCTCGCGAATCATTGCCGCGCAGTACTAGAACATCCGTCGCTGCGTGGATAGATGAGAATCCTACGTTCCAGACTAGTCTTGCTGTGCGTTGTCGAGCTATGGTTCCATTTACGAAAGACGCATTGATATTTGGAGGGACGAGAAAGTTATTTCAAGTTTCTGCTGACTCAATACGAGCAAATGAAGAGTTGAGACGGAATGCAAATGCAACATTGCGACGAGCTTCTGCTGAAACGCAAGCGTGTTTTAAAAAAGCTGCATTTCTTGGGGCTTGGTTTATTGAAACTGGCTCACCAAATACCGTAATGGCACTATTGGGAATTCGACCATGACACTGAAAATACTAGAAATTGTTATTTATAGCCATGATGGAAGAAAGCGCATACTTCCTTTCAATGCCACTGGCGTCAGCATCATTACCGGAGCATCAAAGACTGGTAAGTCGGCTTTGATTGATATTGTTGACTACTGTTTCTGTGCAAGCGAGTGCAGAGTTCCTGATGGACCGATTCGGCATAAGGTGTCTTGGTTCGGATTACGATTGCAACTCGCTTCTGGTGAGGCGTTTGTTGCTAGAAAGTGTCCTGCTGTTAAATTTCGTTCAAGCGAGGATTGCTTTGTCCAAATCGGTAGTGTTGTTGAATCGCCAGATGCAAGCGACTTGAAACAAACTACAAATACGCGTGGTTTGTCAGCTCAATTGATGGGGTGGACGGGGATAGCCGAAAACCTTCATGAACCACCGGACGGTCAAACCCGACTGCCTTTGTCTGCAAGTGTGCGGCACTCCTTAGCTTTCTGTTTTCAGCCGCAGGATGAAATCATCAGGCGGAATCAACTTTTTCACGGTGCCGACGATAACTTCTTTGCGCAGGCCTTGAAAGATACGTTTCCATATTTTCTGGGGGCTGTTAATGATGAGTATGTTCGCAAGCGAGAGGAACTCCGACGTATGCGCGAACAATTACGTACCATTGAGCGACAGTTGACAGAATTAAATTCGATACGCGGTGATGGAGTAAGCAAGGCTGCCGCGCTTCTTGCTCAAGCTAGAGATGCTGGGTTGTCATCGGTGATTTCTGATACTTGGAATGAAACCATTGATGCTTTACGCATCGCATCTATGGTTGCTTTAGATCAAGCAACTGATGGATCTGAAGATGGAGAGTACAAACGCCTCAATGATGTCCGAAGTGGTTTACTACAGGAGCAGAGACGCCTTCGGGATGAGTTAGATGCGGTGACTGCCTTTGAACGTGACTCCAATGGTTATTCGAGAGAGGCTGCAGAGCAGCACAGTCGGCTTTTATCTATAGGGATATTTGGAGAAAATGCTCCGGGACATTCCTGTCCATTGTGTTCCCAGACATTGCAAGTTGAAAGTAATCAACCAGAATTCGATGAGTTAAAAAGTGCGTTGCAAGTGGTCGCATCTAGACTTGATTCAGTTGTTCAAAACAAACCTCGAATTGAGCGTGCTGCTAGTGAAACATCTGTTCGCCTTAATCAAACGCGTGCCGCGTTGTCTGCCAATCGACAACAACTTGAGGCTGTCAGATCTGCTAATGAGCCACTGCGACTAGCGCACGATGAAATAACTCGCAGAGCTTTAGTGCAAGGACGAATTGGTCTTTATTTGGAAAGTGTTCCAGATCTTCCGGATACGAGTGCGCTTCAGCGACGTGCTGAGGATATACGCGCTGCATACGCTGCTCTTGAAGGTGAGCTAAGCGATGAGGTTGTAGCGGAACATATGACTTCAATCGGCTCGATATTAAGTCGCACTATGTCAAGTGCCGCTCAAGCTCTGATGCTAGAGCATTCGGCATCACCGTTGCGTCTGGATGCGAAACGTTTAACCTTGGTTGCTGATACTGAAAACGGTCCAGTACCTATGAGCAGAATGGGTAGTGGTGAGAACTGGGTTGGATACCATTTGATTGCGTATCTAACTCTTCATTCTTGGTTTTCTAATCGTGATCGTCCTGTTCCAAGATTCGTTTTCCTTGATCAGCCATCTCAAGTTTATTTTCCTCCTGAACGTGAGGTCGCCGCAGAGATGTCTGTCGGTGATCTGTCTGAAGATGATCGCAGCGCAGTTAAACGTATGTTCCAGTACGTATTTTCATCAGTGCAAACGGAGGGGGCTAATTTCCAAGTCATTGTGACTGAGCACGCAGATATTGATGAGGACTGGTTCCAATCTGCTGTTGTCGAACGTTGGCGAGGTGGTTTGAAGTTGGTTCCAGAAGACTGGCCGCGTTTTTGAAATCTATAACTCTGACTCTTTTCTGTCCATCTGATTTTTGTCATGCTCGACAATTTTTTTAGCATTTTTCAAAACCTAACGCCAACTCATTGGATTGCATTTGCGGCACTGATGGTTTCGTTGGTTAGTCTTAATTTTTCTATTCTTTCTTATTTGAGAGACAGACCCAAACTAAAAATTACGGCTAAGCGATATCTATCCGAACAGTACCCTGGATATATTGAAATAAAAGCAGTGAATGTGGGGAGGCGTCCAATTTTTCTAATCATGCTTTGGGGGCGTGAGTGTGATGGCGCAGGAAGTGGAACTTTTCTCGACTATGAAGGTCCAGGTGTTAAATTAAGTGAGCATGAATTTAAGGCATTCAAAATTACTCACTTGCCGCGAGGGGAGAATCAATACAGCCCTACTGCCATCACTGATGATGATGACTTTATTGAATTCGATCAAATGTGGATCGAGGACTCACTAGGTCGACGGCACAGTGTTCCTAACATGCCTGTTTTGTTATCTGAACTTCGTGTTGATTACAAGGCGTGGTGTGATAAAACAGGTTACTGGAAACCAGTTGAATCAAAAAACACACAAGAACCTCAAGCATGAATCCCTGAGTCAATATGTAATTTATTCCATTTGAATCCGTGTCTATGAATGAAAAAATTACTATGGTGGTAACTTGTGCCAACTGCGGAAGTCCTTTTACAGCTGGGTATGAGTCTCTAAATTCGGATCCCACTTGTCCAGAATGTGGTTTAGCTCAAATGCACATTCACCTGACGATAGAAGATCATGTGGGAGTGGAAATCCATGACACTTTGCGAGGGAGGCTCAAGGATCCAAACGTATCTTCAAAGAAGAATCCACGCGTGGATTTTTTTGCCGGTGATGATTTACGTAGGTCAGATGGGAAATGGATGCAAAAGAAAAGAGTGCTCGATCGAGATAACGATCGTTACATCGAAGTTGTAGTCGATCCTGAAACTGGAAAAATTGTTCATAAAAATGACGAGCCATTGTCAAAGCACGTTGGCCACGGGACTGCAAAGTTTAAAAAATAACAACTTAATCTGATGTTTCAACTCTTGTTGAGACATGCTTTGCACGGTAGTTGCACGACTTTGAAAAACTAAAGATATGTCGATTCTTTACAAATATCTTCCATTGGAACGTCAGAGTTTTTTTGCGGATGGGTTACTGCGGTTTAGTCAGCCCAGTGCGTTAAACGATCCATTTGAGTGTTTTCCAGCGCTTCCGCAGACGGTCGTTGATGAAGGACTTGTGCATGTTCGCAAGGTGTTTCTCAATTCTCAAGCGAATGAGCGACTAGGCGTTTCACGCGCAGAGGTCCGTAAACAAAAACGTGATTACTTGAAACGTGCTCAGCAGAAATTACGTGATCTTCCAACTCCGGCTCAATTTCGACGAGATTTTTTAGAAAAAGGACTGGCAAATATCGATTCAAAGTTGGGAATTCTTTCGCTTTCTCGACGTTGGAATAGTTCGTTAATGTGGGCTCACTACACGTCCTCGCATACTGGCTTTTGTGTTGGAGTTGATCGAAACCATGATTACTTCCAGCAACCCAATAGCGACAGTGAAGGAGACTTTTTTTGCTTGCCTGTTCACTACTCTGATAAGCGGCCAAGTATCGAATTTCGACCCCTTGCACCTTCTGACGCGTATGCCTTCCTGCTTACGAAGTCGACTGATTGGAAATACGAAGAGGAAGAGCGCGTCATAGCATTGCTATCGCTCGCAGACAAGTTAATTGATGTGCCACCTTTACCTGTGGCACTTTTTAGGATTCCACATGAAGCAATAGTTGAAGTTATTGTTGGATTGCGTGCGCCGTTGAATCTTGTTGAAAAAGCACTGGAGTTTTGTTCAGTGCAAAGGATTCCGTTGTACAGAGTGTCAATCTCCGATTCGGCATATGACTTTGAACGCGAGCGCGTTGCTGTTTAATCAAATTCAGGAAGATAATTTCTGCGTAGTCCATTAGTTAACACGTGGACAGCGGTTCAATTCCACAAAAACCGTTTGCACAATATTGGTGCAATTTAAACGTTAAGGACCTGCCGTTTATTACCGCGCATTTACTTTTACTCACTAAGTAGTCGAAATAGCTGGTTAGTCATTTGTCAACTATCCACCACCATCTTTAAAAGCCTGTCGTGAAAACGATGGGCTTTTTCATTTTCTGTCCATGACTTTGAGCTTGAAGTTGACAGGTTCCATGTGTTCAACAGTTCAAGACAGTCAGTGACAGAAAACACACAGTTTTAGCCTTTTTTGATTAATGGCAAGTCGTCATTTCAAAGGGCATGTTGTGGACGAGTGATGGGGAACTATGTATCTGACTCAAAAGTCTCATTAGTCAGAAAAATTTGATGAGCGACTGTTCAACTAGTATTCTGAACAGATGCTTGATTTCAGTCTGTTTGAAGCAGCCAACGAAGACGAATTCAAACACCAACGCCATCACACAAGTCAGATTCTTGAGTCAGTCACCCCAATAGAGAACTACCCAAGAAAACTTCGCATCTATCTGACGAATGCGAGTCCATATTGGCAGGTCAAGTGCTATTTCAAAAACAAGACCTACACAAAGAGTCTGAGAACCACGAACCGTAATGTCGCTAAGAACGCAGCGAAAGAGTTTTTT
>JAHEEQ010000090.1:3484-5705 GCA_024640585.1 Micrococcales bacterium | reverse complement strand
CATCTTGGTTTAAAGTTCAACTCTGCAGGAGGACAAAATGAAACGCGAAGAAAAAATCAAAGTAATTGCCAAGTCGCTCAACAAGCGCACTTTTGGCCTTTCTCTTCAGAAGGAAGAAAACCTTTGGCTTGCTACAGTCATACTTGATGATCTAGAGGCAGCTGGCAAAAAGCGCCGTGAAGCCAAAAAATCCGAGAAAGCGGCTTCTGCAAAGAAATCAAAAAAATCTAAAAAGTAACGAGATACTTTTTCTTCTTCCATTCATAGAGGACAATTCCCCCTGTATTTCCAGGGAGGGAAAATGAAAAAGAAAAACCTGTTTGTAGCCACTATGGCCACTCTCACTTTGCTGCTCAGCGCATGTGACATTGGTGTACTTAATGCCTCATCGGTAGTAACAATTTCTGATACAGGCAAAGCAAGCGGCTACTACAAATCAGAAGTCACTCCAGAGAGATGGCAGTATCTTTCAAGAACTATGACTATTGAAAGTTCTGTGAAGGTTCAGGATCTTTCCTACACCTGGGATGCGGGAACTTGTCGTATGACAGATGTTCACATTAGTTTCAATAGTGGCGCTTTGCCTCTGTACTGGACTGACAGCTATCTTGCATTTGCTGGACTTGAATTTGAAAACCTAGAGGACTCCGCCACATTCGTAGGATACGGAGTTGACACACCTAACCAATGGGAAAACTTTGTTCAAGATGCGGCTGGAAGTTTTGAATGTACTAACCCGGGAGCTTATGTTTCAAACTCTGGCTGGGTAGGAACCTCTTGGTGGGACATCATGACCGATGGAATTGGACTTGAGCAATGGGATTACAGCCAGATGGGTCGAGTAGCACTTGGAAATATCCATCCCACTGAAGTTCCTTACGTTTTCGCACTACAGAGTATTTGTGCACCAGTGCAACTTGGGTGTGAGGCTCCGTCTGAAGTTGGTTCTGAACTGAACTATTTGCTAAGTCAAGATTCCGATTTTGGCTCTGCGATTAGTGAACGTTGGGCAAAGGGCAGATTCACTCAGTACCTGAACGACAACGGTATCGAAACCTATAGAACGGCTGAAGGCGGCTGGGGCGTAAAGGTTTCATTCTCAGACAAGATCTTCTCAACTCTGTTCCGTGAAAATATCGGAAATGAGATGAATGCATTGCCAGCTTTGGAGTTTGTCGATGGTGTGCAATACAAGATGTATGCGAATGAAACTCATTGGACATTAGACGAAGACGAAATCACTGATCCAGCAGACGAAATTCAGATTTGGCAAATGGATTCGCAAGCAAAAACTTCAATTGCTCAGCGTTTCAAAGTAGCTGGATTGTTGTTTGACACAAATGGCGTATACAACAAAAAGAAGAAGACGATTTCATGGTCGCTAACTGGGTTTGGGCCGGATGCGAACGTGACTGCTACTGAACCATACGTTTATTTCGCTGTCGGACAACCTGTTACGTTTAAGGCGAATTCATCGAAATTAACTGCAGTGGCAAAGAAATTATTGGCGAAAAAGAAATCTGTCATAAATGGCTATGGCGATACTGTTATTGGCGTTGTGACAAACTCCAGCTTGACCCTAGACAAAGTTGCAGCGAACGAAGCCCTAGCAGAAGCGCGAGGCACTGCGATAAAGAACTACCTCGTAAATAAGTTGCACCTGAATCACACATATGTTGTTCAGGCTACAGCTAGCGCAGAAGGTTCGAATGCATTCATTAAGGCTTCGGTCAACTCAGCAGTTGTTACTGCCTTTGGTCTACCGACACCGTAAATTAGGCACAAAATGCGGGTCTTGGGCTTTCCAAGGCCCGCTTTTTGTCTTTAGACCCCTTGTGAAGCAGGCCACTTTTACCTAGCGTTTGGCACTCAAACATTAGGAGCGCCGTGGTACCTGCAGAGTCGCTGACTCAAGCGCGTGAGGCTGTCGAGGCCAATTGGGCTCACTGGCAGCAACACGATGGTCAAGCACATATTCGACCTGAAGTTGAAGAGTCTTGGCAGCGTTCAGCTACCTCAGTATCGCTCGAAGTTGATGCGGCGCCAAGTAGAGAAAATTTTGACATTGATAATGAATGGTTCAACCATGCACTCAATGCTCCAGTCACATTAATCGAACCAGAACTTCGGCAGATTGCTGAAGATGGTGGGTTCATCGTTGCAATAACTGATGCAACGAGCACAATTCTTTGGACTACTGGCAGCCATCAAATGCGAGATG
>JAHEEQ010000090.1:0-3384 GCA_024640585.1 Micrococcales bacterium | reverse complement strand
CCATATGTGCGAGCCAAGCTATTGCACGCTAGAAGCATTTAAATCGCCTAAAACCCAACCTTTTCCCAACCTTGTTTTTCTAATCTCTATCCAATGGCTAAGGGGCCATAAAGGAGAGTTACATGTCAACATACGAAATGCCAGGGCAATCAGGTGCACTTGTTAGCCCTAAAGCAAAGTATGAAAACTTTATTGGCGGCAAATGGGTTGCCCCAGTAAAGGGCCAGTACTTTGAAAACATTTCACCAGTTAACGGCAAGGGATTTACGCAAATCCCACGTTCAACTTCTGAAGATATCGATCTTGCTCTTGATGCTGCTCACGCTGCAAAAGATGCTTGGGGAAAAACTAGCGTTACCGAGCGTTCAAACATTCTTCTAAAGATTGCAGATCGCATCGAAGCAAATCTTGAAATGCTTGCGGTCGCAGAAACATACGACAACGGAAAGCCAATTCGCGAAACACTAGCAGCTGACTTGCCTTTGTGTGTAGATCACTTCCGCTACTTCGCTGGAGCGATTCGTGCACAAGAAGGAAGTGCCGGTGAACTTGATCACGACACTGTTGCATACCATTTCCACGAGCCACTTGGCGTAGTCGGTCAAATCATTCCTTGGAACTTCCCATTGCTTATGGCAACATGGAAGTTAGCTCCAGCTCTTGCTGCAGGTAACTGTGTTGTTTTGAAGCCAGCGGAACAAACTCCATGGTCAATCCTGGTATTGATGGAATTGATCGCAGACCTACTTCCTGCAGGTGTGCTCAATGTTGTAAACGGTTTTGGTCTTGAAGCTGGAAAGCCGCTTGCATCTTCCCCACGTATTGCAAAGATTGCATTTACTGGTGAAACCACAACTGGACGCTTGATTATGCAATACGCATCAGAAAACATCATCCCAGTCACTTTGGAACTTGGTGGAAAGTCACCAAACGTTTTCTTTGCTGATGTTGCAGAACAAGACGATGCATTCTTCGACAAATCAATTGAAGGGTTTGTTCTATTCGCACTTAACCAAGGTGAAGTTTGCACTTGCCCATCGCGTGCTTTGATTCAAGAATCTATTTACGACAAGTTCATGGAACGAGCAATCGCTCGCACGAAGGCAATCGTGATGGGAAGCCCATTCGATACCGCAACCATGATTGGCGCTCAAGCATCTAACGACCAACTTGAAAAGATTCTTTCTTACATCGACATTGGTAAGCAAGAAGGAGCAAAAGTCGTCACAGGTGGTGCACGCAAAGTCCATTCAGGTCTAGAAGATGGCTTCTATGTTGAACCAACGATCTTTGAAGGTCACAACAAGATGCGCATCTTCCAGGAAGAAATCTTCGGACCAGTTGTTTCTGTTACCAAGTTCAAGGACATGGACGATGCAATCAGCATTGCGAATGACACCCTGTACGGTCTTGGTGCAGGCGTCTGGACACGTGACACCAACACCGCATACCGCATGGGCCGCGCAATTCAAGCTGGTCGCGTTTGGACCAACTGCTACCACGCATACCCAGCAGGTGCTGCCTTCGGTGGTTACAAGTCATCAGGTATCGGTCGCGAGACCCACAAGATGATGCTCGATCACTACCAACAGACCAAGAACCTTTTGGTCTCCTACAACCCTAATAAGTTGGGATTCTTCTAAACTCGGGGGAAAATTGCGGCAGGTGGAAACACCTGCCGCAATACTTTTTGGAGGCGAAATGAAAAGAGTGCTAATCACGCCAGAAGCGGATGCACTGCTCTTAAAACTGCAAGGCATACATGGTCCGCTTATGTTTCATCAATCAGGCGGATGTTGTGATGGTTCAGCCCCAATGTGCTACCCGCGAAAAGAGTTTCGCGTGGGACAAAATGATGTTTTCCTAGGTTGGGTAGGAACTGAAGGACACTCAACTCCGTTCTACATTTCTGGTCCGCAATTCGAATATTGGAAACACACAGAACTAACACTTGATGTGGTTCCTGGGCGCGGTAGTGGATTCTCTGTTGAAGCACCTGAAGGTGTTCGATTCCTTATTCGCTCGCGAGTATTTACCGACTCAGAATGGGAAGCCTTGAAAGTGCAACCAGTTCTTACAGGTTCGCAACACGAATAATTTCACGATAGCGATCTGCGCTTGCTTTTGGAGTTCGCTTCTGGGTCTCATAATCTACCCGAACTAATCCAAACCGCTTTTCATATCCGAAAGTCCATTCGAAATTGTCCAAAAGACTCCATGCAAAATATCCCTTTACGGGAACCCCTTCATATATAGCCAATTGCATTTGTTCTAAATGCCCTTCTAGATATTCAATCCGATCGATATCTTTGATAGAACCATCTGCATTGACAACATCATCCCATGCAGAACCATTTTCAGTGATGAAAATTTCTCTTGGCGCATACTCATTCTTAATTCGAACTAATAAATCTTTGAAAGCTGGAGCGCAAATCTCCCAACCCATAGCGGTGTATTTTGAATCCGCTGGTTCGATACCTTTGATCTTTAAAAATTCACCATCAGGGTCATCTGCGATTACAGAGCGCAAATAAAAGTTCACACCTAGGAAATCGGTTGGTGTGGCAATAATCTCCATGTCATCACCAATTATTGGCGGAGTGATTCCAAAAATTTCGACGATGTCCTTTGGATACCCTTTGCCGTAAACCGGATCCATAAACCACCGAATGTCATAGCCATCTTGACGGCTAGCTGCGGCAATATCTTCTGGTGAATCTGTAGCTGGGACGCAAGGAGTAAGACCTGGCGCAAATCCAACCTTTGCATCAGGCAACGCCTTTTTAATCGCTCTAACTGCCTTTCCATGTGCCAATAAAACGTGGTGGGCAGCAGTAACTGCAGAATTTAAGTCAGCGATACCTGGTGCAAACCAACCCTTTAAAAACCCAAACCAGCAGATGCAATGAGGCTCATTAATGGTGATCCAGCGCTTCACACGATCGCCAAAATGCAAAACTAAAACATTTGTGTAGAACTCAAACCAATTTGCTACTTCACGATTGAGCCAGCCACCTTGCTCTTGCAATACTTGCGGCAAATCCCAATGATAAATAGTTATAAAGGGCTCAATACCTTTTGCAAGCAATTCATCTATCAAATTGCTGTAGAAATAAATTCCTTCTTTATTTACTTCACCTATTCCGCTTGGCAATACCCGGGACCATGAGATTGAAAAGCGATAAGCATCCACTCCCATCCAATCCATAATCTCAACATCTTCCTTAAAGCGGTGATAGTGATCGCAAGCGACAATTCCATTTTCGCCATTTCGAATATTCCCAGGAACTTCGCAAAACTTGTCCCAAATTGAAGGAGTTCGTCCGCCCTCATTTGCCGCACCTTCAATTTGGTATGCAGCTGTCGCAGCTCCCCATTTGAAAT
>JAHEEQ010000088.1 GCA_024640585.1 Micrococcales bacterium | reverse complement strand
CTATCCCTAAGTTTTGTAATGACATTCGTTTTGGTTTCTAAAACGGTTGTCGTAAACTGTGAGGTTTTGCCCACACCTACACCCAAGGATTCAATTTGCTTCGCTTCCTTTGGAAAGAGTTTCTTTAGTTCACTTGTTTGAAGCACCAATAAATCCGTTTGTGCTGCAAGTTTTCCGTTCTTGGTTTTGACCAAAACAAGTTCCGCTCCCAATGTTTTCATATTGGAGCTCAGGCGCTTATTGTCCGCATGAAGGCGCTGGTTACTTTTGTACAGAAGTACGATTGCGCCCAGAAGTACGAGAAGTCCGATGAGTCTTTGAACCGTGGGACTTTTGAGAATGGTTACTAGCATATTCATTTTTTGAAGGTCTTTGTGTTTGTGACCAGATGTAAGCTGAAAGGATGGTCATAATGCCTGCAATGGCGGCCGTTGCTACGGTTTCCATTTTTGAGCCAATGGACAGAAGTGTTATCAAAGCCAGAAATCCGGCAGTAAAAAGTGTGAGTTTAAATCGCGTTTGTGTATTCATCGTTTAAAAAATAAAGTCTGTCCAATCGGTTGTAAATTCCTGCAAAGTGAATCTTCCCGTTCTAGGATTGAATCCCATTCGGATGTTTCCCACTTGATCCAATTGCTCTAAGTCACTCAGCCAATAGATAAAAAGTCCATCGATGCGCATCCCCATGATGGATCGATCTTGACGGTTTAAGATGTGCAAAGGATCATTAAAGGATTTCACTCCTTCAATGACCTGTGCACTTGTGGTATCAACCACCCCCTCAATTTGCTTTGCTGAAATCTTATCCATGATTAGTAACTGTAAGCGACGATGATGTCGTCCGTTGTTTCTGTGATATATGGAACAGTGAATGTGATGATCTTAGATCCGTTGGTTCTCGTTTGAGATTTTACACGAAGCCCATTGAAGAAAATATCGATGTTAAACCCTGTTTTTGGCACTTGCCCCAAGGTGACAGAAATCGCCGCGTTTGCAGCTCCGGTTAAGCCGTTGAAAGATTCAGAAGTGGACGTAAACGCATCCTCTTTTGAATCCGCTGTGGATTGAGCGGCAGCTGCTGCTGTAATGGCCTGATCTGCTTTTGTACCTGCGGAAGTTGCTGTTGTTAATGCACTGTTAGCGGTGTTCTGTGCTGCTGTAGCAGCTGTATTGGCACTGTTAGCCGTTGTTTGTGCTGTTGTGGCATTACTCAGAGCACTATCTGCGGTGGTTTTGAGTGTATCCAAATTGATATTGGAACTCACCGTCAATTTATCCACCTTGCCTTTGGCTGTTCCGTTGTAGGCATAGGTATCGGCATTGCTTTCATAGGCAGCTTTTACCGCGGCGGCTGTGAGTGCATTGGTGAATAGATCTTCATCTGCGATTTTCTTAAACGTCGAAGTTGACCCTGTTCCTGTAGTAACAGCCGTTACGATATACAATGCCCATTTTGCATCACCATCGTCATTGACAAACACACGGTCTGTGACTTTCAAGCCGGTCAAAGCATTGCGCGCTGTGGTGTCCGCAACGTTGAATGCGTTTTTGGCACCCACCACCAAGGCATCTACCTCAGACTTCGAGTAAAGAGAGAGATTGGTTCTGGCATTTGTGGCATTGACATCCGAGAGGTTGTTTGCAATTTTTACAACCTGAGCATCCAGTGCTCTGCTTGCGAGGTCTGCCGTTAGACCTTCAATCTGTTTGATTTTTAGTTGTTCGCTCATGGTTATTAATTAAGGGTTAAATACTTGATGTAAACTTGATCTGTTGGCGAAAGATTGAATCTCCCATGCCAGTAAAGTGTAGTTCCTTCGATGTGAAAAGCTCCGTTTTGTCCGTAGTCAAACAAAGCTCCGTTGACTACCAAAAACAAGCCTTCTGGATCCGAAGTATTGATATCGACTTCAAACTCTGTTTGGTCGCTTTGTGTGACTTCGATTGCTTCGCGTTGCCAATTGCTTGAAACCATTCCGCCACTTGATGCGCTTTCCTTTACGCTTGCAATGCGAAACGCTTCACCGTTGATGGTGATTTCATCGTTGATGGGGTCTCCTAGTTTTTCCAGAAGTACTTGAACGGTGAAGGATTGCTGTTCACCGGTTCTAACGTGTGTAAGTGTAAATGCCATTATTTCTGAATGTATTTTTTATAAATAAACCTGCCTGTCAAAAAGACTAAGGCTGCTGCTCCGAGGGTGAATCCTCCTTTTTCAAGAAGATTTTTTTTTTAGCGATGTCCAATATTTTTTCATAGTTGGCAATGAGCCCACGCATGTAAGCTGTTCGGTTATCTCCGTTGCTCTCTGAGATATAAGGACTGTGTGCGATTTTATCCGCGTACTTCTTGTAATCCATCGCTGCGGCATGCGCCGTCTTGTAGCTACTAGAGATCAATCGGGCAAAATCATTGAAGCTATCCTGGGGTGAAGCGTAGGTTCTAAACTTCAATTTGTATTTGTTTTGCGCCTGGTAAACGCCGCCTTTCCAAAATTCATTTTTGGAGCCACCGGCCGTAATGCCAAAAAAGTTGTTGAACTTCGTTGACAAATTCGATGTTCCCCAAGCGCTCTCAAAAGAACCTTGCGCGAGGATCACCAAGGGATCCATCTTGAAACGCTCGCCAGCTTTCTTGGCATAAGGGTAGTTATTGACTACATAGTTTTCTGTTTTTGTGCTCATATGCTTTCTTGTAAATGAATGTATCGTTGATCTACCCAGCGGATGTTATTGTCAATGGTGCGAAACTGCAAAAGCACACCGCCTTTGGTTTGCATACTCATCACCAGTTGCCCCAATATGGTATTGGATCCTGCCTGATTGATGGGTACAAACTTCTCGTTTAAGATTACTGCATTTGCGCGCGTCAATAAGCGTGGCATAGGAATACCTTTGAGATCAAAATAATCCAAGGGTTTTTTCCAGTATGCTGTGGAGCTTGTTTTAGGATATGCCTCAATCATAGCTTTCACACTTGGAAACTGATCGGTGTAGTTTGATGATGCACTGATCCAAAAGGACATCTTTACTTTGTTCTTTTTCTTGTAAGCAGAAGGTGCGTATTTGGCATTGATGACATACGCCACCTGGATGAACTTCACGTTATTGACTTCATCATAATGCTGCTGCCCTGTGGCATAACCCAAGAACTCTCCAGCTTTGGCCACACGGTAAATATTGTCTTCAGAGAACACTTCATAGAATGCCCCATGATTCGTTGCATCTGGAGATTTACGAATCGTGACATCTTTTTTTGCTACAATCAGTTGGTTCTTCTTGGTGTATTGCACCGGAGGAGCACCACCACCACTTGTGTCCTTGTTGGCATTGGAGGCAATGATGTTTAAAAACGCTTCGTATTCGTTCGTTGAAAGATCACTTTGTAAATCATCCAACAAATTGTCTTGGTATAAATCCTTATACGCTTTTTGAACTTTGTCGAGATTGGTGATGGTTTTGGCAATTTCCATCACTGTGCTGACATTGGTCGTGTCAAAGCTTTTCATCCAGCTGTAGCCCGAAGGATTCACTGAAGATCGCAAGGACATGGCTTGTCTTACTTCTGGTTTGTCATCCGTATTTTTCTGCGCATTGTTTTTATTGACCTTCGCAACAAGATTCTTTCCTACCCGATAGGTCAAATAAATGCCACCAGCAATCAGTGCACCTTTGATCAGTACACTTTGATTGTCTTGGACAGCTTGTGTGATTTTTTCTTTTGCGGATGCCATTTTATCTTGCCTTAGATCATGCTTTTAATTTTCAACTTCACAAGTGGCATTTCAATCTTTTTGGAAATGCTCACAAGCTCATTGGGCTTGAAGTTGTTTGCAATGGTTTGCAAAGCTTTTTGCACGTGGCGCGCTTCTAAATCTGTAGCCGCGTTGACGGTGACTTTTAATTCATGTTGTGCCATTTTCTAGTGTTTTAATTGGTTTGAATGGGTGTTTCTACTGTTGAGGATCCTGTGATAAATTGCAGGATCTTTTGAATGTTTGAACGGTCTTTTTCGATTTCAGAAAGCATTAAGTAAATCGTCCCTAATTCTTGATTGTCAAGTGTTTGAATAAAGGAATTGATCATCTCTAAAATCGTTTCGCGCTGTGTGTCCTTAGTACCATCCGATGACTGCTCTAAAGACTTTTCAGTTTCTGTTCCAGCCAAGAAATTAAAGGCTGTTCCAACGGGTGAATTGGTAAAGAACTTCGCTAGACCTGGAAGTGCCATTCCAATGATGTTGGAATAATACTCCACCTGCTTTTTAGCTTCTAGGGAGTTTTGCATGTCTTGAACTTGAAACTCCA
This sequence comes from Micrococcales bacterium, assembly GCA_024640585.1. Next base: position 1,423 of record JAHEEQ010000088.1, on the reverse strand, counting down.
GCTCTTCATTGATGGCATTGATGCGTTGTAATTCAGAAGTCAATCTTTCTAGCTCGCGGCTGCGTTCCATTTCTGAAAACTTGCGCTGAACCAGCTCGTTTACTTCGGCTTCTCCCAAACCACTATATCCTGCAAGGGACTTTGGGATTTCCTCATCCACATCTGTCCACTCAAAGGTCTTTGCCCAAATGAGCGTTCCGGTTTCCACATCCTTGAATTCTACTTTTACCTTGTCAGGGTTTTCTGATTTATCATAGCTACGCACCAGTTGAGAGAAATTCTCAATAATGGCTTGATCAATGCTATTTAAGCGTTTACCATTTCGATAAAACATGGCATTGAACGTTACTTTGTTGTGTCCTTGTTTTGGGAAGGTTTTGATCATCTTCTGACAAACCTCGATCACGTGATAAATCTTTCTTCTTTTCATTCCTTGACGATTTGAATAAATTCGATGATGGGAAAGTAATTTGTTCCCTGTGGGAGTTCAATGGACACAAGTCCGCTGAACTCTTCTAGTGCTTCAGTCCTGCGATGACCCCTTCTGATCTCCATGCTATTGGTATCAGAAAGAATGCGTGTACCAACCGGAAGCACTGCGCTATTGGTGAGAAGCAAGTACTCATTGTAAGCCTCAATGTGGTATTGTAAAGTCCCTGGTCTCGTGTAAACAGACTTAAATCCTTGCAATTCAATCTTGATTTCTCGCTGCTTGAACTGCTGTTGCACATGGTTCAGGTGGTCGTACATTCTGCTTGGGTTTTAGTCGTTTGACCTTCTTTGTCAGTGCAGCGCAAATACAAATTCACCTTGTATGGCTTAAACTCTTCGCTAAGTAATGAATCCACATACACACCACTCACAATTTGACCTGGATGCAACTGAACTTCCAACTGCTGAAAGTCTTGTGATCCGAGTTCTTCGAATTTCAGTGAAGCGGTAATTGCTTCTTCTTTCAAACTGTTAAACGAAGCACTCAACCTTCCAACTTCACAATTTAGCAGTGACGCATCCAGCGACCCAACAAGCGACAACTTAAAACCTGTGCAGCATTTCAAGTATGCCGGAATCTTGTATTGAAACGAGATAATCTCTCCAGGCTTATTAACCCTTAGACCAACGATCGAATAGCGTGTTACTGCCATACAGCATTAGTGTTGTTCATTGGTTAGCCACAAATAGATCTTTGCTTCGTACAAATAGCCGCTTACATCCCTGCGTTTTTTCATCAACTCAATCTTCGATGCTTGACTAATTAGTGCATGTTCGCCTCCATCGGTAAACTTGCCCTCAATGGCCGATCCTCCAGCTTCCAAGTGCTCCTCAAAGAAGAAAAACTTCTTGTTTGGAGCAACTTGGTGACCGCTAGTGATTAACTTGACTTCATGTGCATCCTCAAAGACCTCTTGATTATTCACCCTAA
>JAHEEQ010000004.1 GCA_024640585.1 Micrococcales bacterium | reverse complement strand
TGGAAGGTACGCATTGTTAGCTGAGTTCCCGGTTCACCGATTGATTGTGCAGCGATGATGCCGACTGCTTCACCAATTTCAACTGGGCGGTTTGTTGCAAGGCTCTTTCCGTAGCACATTCCACAAACACTCAACTTGCTGCGGCAAGTTAGAACTGAACGAACTTTGATTTCGGTTACGCCAGCAGCGACGAAGCTATCAAGAGTTGCAACAGTTACGTAATCATTTGCATTCGCAATTACGTTTCCGCTTGCATCTTTAACTTCTTCTGCCAATGTACGTGAAACAACTGCTGTTTCTGCATAACGATGCTTTGAAACAACGCCCGATATGTTTTCACCGATTGTTTTTACGACACCTGATTCGGTTCCACAATCAACTTCGCGGATGATCACATCTTGCGAAACGTCAACGAGACGACGAGTTAGGTAACCAGCGTCTGCAGTACGAAGTGCAGTATCTGCAAGACCCTTACGGGCACCGTATGATGAAATGAAGTATTCCAACATCGAAAGTCCTTCACGGAAGTTCGACTTAATTGGACGAGGAATAATTTCACCCTTGGTGTTTGTCACCAAACCACGCATACCGGCAAGCTGACGAACCTGAAGCATGTTGCCTCGAGCACCTGATGCAGCCATTTGCCAAACTGGATTTGAACGATCGAAGTTCTTTTCCATTTGGCTTGCAATGTTGTCGGTTGCTTCGGTCCAGAGTTGAACTAGTTCGTCGCGACGCTCGGTTTCAGCCATGCGGCCTAGACCGTATCGAGATTCGATGTCCTTCTCTTTAAGTTCAGCTGCAGCCAATAGTTCCTTCTTTTCTTCAGGAACGATTACGTCTTCAATACCAACTGAAACGCCAGAGCGGGTTGCCCAGTAGAAACCGAGATCCTTGAGTGCATCTAGTGTTGAAGCTACTGCAACCTTTGGATAGTTCTCAGCCAAGTCATTGATGATTTGGCTTAGTTTGCGCTTGTCTACTTCTTCGTTAACGTACTTGAAGTCAGCTGGAAGTGCTTCGTTGAACAATGCACGACCTAATGTAGTTTCAAGTGTTACGGAATCGCCAAGTGCAACACCATCAAGAACAACATGGTTCATACGAATACGAATCTTTTGTTGCAACTTAATTGCTGCAAGATCGAATGCGCGGATTGCTTCTGAGATATTTACAAATGCAATATCTTTTGATGCAGGATCATCTGAAGAAAGTTTTTCACCCTTCTTCACAATTTCATCAGTAGTCAAGTGGTAGATACCGAGCACCATGTCCTGTGTAGGAGTGGTGATTGGCTTACCGCTTGCAGGCGACAAAATATTGTTTGAAGACAACATCAAGATGCGTGCTTCAGCTTGTGCTTCGGCAGAAAGTGGAACGTGAACAGCCATCTGGTCACCATCGAAGTCTGCGTTGAATGCAGTACACACGAGTGGGTGAATCTGGATTGCTTTACCTTCGATCAACTTTGGTTCGAACGCTTGAATACCCAAGCGGTGCAAAGTTGGTGCGCGGTTTAGCAATACTGGATGTTCAGTAATAACTTCTTCAAGCACATCCCAAACGATTGAGTTTGCAGAGTTAGAACGTTCAACCATGCGCTTTGCACTCTTGATGTTTTGAGCGTGGCTCAAATCAACAAGGCGCTTCATTACGAACGGCTTGAACAATTCAAGTGCCATTTGTTTTGGCAAACCACATTGGTGCAATTTCAGCTGTGGACCAACAACGATTACAGAACGACCTGAATAGTCAACGCGCTTTCCGAGCAAGTTCTGACGGAAACGTCCTTGCTTACCTTTTAGAAGGTCAGACAAAGACTTAAGTGGACGATTGCCACCAGTTCCGGTTACGGCACGACCACGGCGACCATTTGCAAACAATGCGTCAACAGATTCTTGAAGCATACGCTTTTCGTTGTTGACGATGATTTCTGGTGCATTCAAATCCAACAAGCGCTTCAAACGAATGTTGCGGTTGATGACGCGGCGGTAGAGATCGTTTAGATCTGAAGTCGCAAAGCGTCCACCATCTAGTTGAACCATCGGACGAAGATCTGGTGGCATAACTGGAACAGCTTCAAGCACCATTGACCATGGCTTGTTTTCTGTTTGAGTAAATGACTGCACAATTGCGATTCGCTTCAAAGCACGGATTTTCTTTGCACCCTTTGCGGTTGCAATGATTTCTTTAAGTTTTGCTTCTTCTGCGTCGAGGTCAAATGTTTGAAGGCGATTTTGGATTGCAGATGCACCCATGCTTCCTTCAAACCAAGTGCCGTATTCAGTACGCATTGCGCGGTACAACTTGTCGTCACCTTCAAGATCTTGAACCTTCAAATTCTTGAAACGATCGAAAATCTTGGTTAGGCGTTCGATTTCGGTGTCGTAATTCTTGCGAGTTGCGACCATGTCACGCTCGCCACCCTCACGAACCTTGCGCTTGATGTCGCTCTTTGCACCTTCGGCTTCAAGTTCTGCAAGATCAGCTTCCATCTTTTCAGCACGAGTTGCCAATTCAGCGTCACGCTTTTCTTCAAGACGCTTTGTGCGCTTTCCAAGTTCAGCTTCTAGACGTGGAAGATGTTCGTGACGACCATCTTCGTCAACAGAAGTAACCATGTATGCAGCAAAGTAAATGACTTTTTCCAAGTCCTTTGGTGCAACATCTAGCAAGTAACCAAGACGGCTCGGAACACCCTTGAAGTACCAGATGTGAGTTACAGGTGCAGCAAGTTCGATGTGACCCATGCGGTCGCGACGAACTTTTGAACGAGTTACTTCAACACCACAACGTTCACAAACGATGCCCTTAAAACGTACGCGCTTGTATTTACCGCAGTTACATTCCCAGTCTTTGGTCGGTCCGAAAATCTTTTCACAGAACAAGCCGTCTTTCTCTGGCTTCAATGTGCGGTAGTTGATGGTCTCTGGCTTCTTAACTTCGCCATGTGACCATTCACGAATATTTTCAACACTTGCAAGACTGATAACAACCTTGCTTGCGCCTTCATCTCTGCTCGTGGTTTCCATGTCTACCCTCAGATCTCTTCTACACTGCTTGGTTCTGGACGCGAAAGATTGATACCAAGAGTTTCACCGATTGCATCGATGTCTTCTGAGGTTTCGCGCATTTCAATGGCTTGGCCTTCTTTTGAAAGGACTTCGACATTGAGGCAAAGGCTGTGCATTTCCTTGATAAGCACGCGGAATGATTCCGGAATGCGTGGTTCAGGAATGTTTTCACCCTTAACGATTGCTTCATAAACTTTTACGCGACCTTGGACGTCGTCAGACTTAATTGTCAACAACTCCTGCAGTGCGTAAGAAGCACCATAAGCTTCAAGTGCCCAAACTTCCATTTCACCGAAGCGCTGTCCACCGAACTGTGCCTTACCTCCAAGTGGTTGTTGAGTAACCATTGAGTAAGGACCGGTTGAACGGGCGTGCATCTTGTCGTCAACCAAGTGGTGCAACTTCAAGATGTACTTGTAGCCAACAGTGATTTTGCCTGGGAATGGTTCGCCGCTTCGACCATCGAAAAGCACTGCTTTTCCATCGTTGTCGATTAGTCGTGCACCATTTGAAGACTTCAATGTTGAACGTAGCAATGCAGTTACTTCAGATTCTTTTGCACCATCGAATACAGGTGTTGCAATCTTTGTTCCTGGTTTGCCACTCCAATGCTTCTTTTCGATGAGTTCAGCAGCTTCAGAACCTGATTCAACTTCCCAACCAGTTTTTGCAACCCAACCGAAGTGAGTTTCCAAAACCTGACCGATGTTCATACGGCTTGGTACACCAAGTGGGTTTAGAACAACGTCAACTGGAGTTCCGTCTTCAAGGAACGGCATATCTTCAACCGGCATGATCTTCGCGATGACACCCTTGTTACCGTGGCGACCAGCAAGCTTGTCACCTTCAGTAATTTTGCGCTTCTGTGCGATGTAAACGCGAACAAGTTGGTTAACTTGTGCTGGCAAATCATCGCCTTCGTCGCGGTCAAAAACTTTTACGTCGATGACTACACCAGATTCACCGTGCGGAACCTTCAAAGAAGTATCGCGAACTTCGCGAGCCTTTTCGCCAAAGATTGCGCGAAGCAAACGTTCTTCAGGAGTTAGTTCTGATTCACCCTTTGGAGTGATCTTTCCAACGAGGATGTCTCCAGGGCCAACTTCTGCACCGATGAAAATAATTCCGCGTTCGTCAAGCTTTGCAAGGTTTGCATCGCTAACGTTTGGAAGATCGCGAGTGATTTCTTCAACACCCAATTTAATTTCGCGAGCATCAACTTCGTATTCTTCAATGTGAATTGAAGTAAGTACGTCGTCTTGCACAAGGCGCTGGGACAAAATGATCGCGTCTTCGTAGTTGTGACCTTCCCAAGGCATGAATGCAACAAGCAAGTTGCGACCCAATGCCATTTCACCATTGTTGGTTGCAGGGCCATCAGCAATTACTTGACCATTTTCAATACGCGAACCAACTGCAACAAGTGGTTGTTGGTTTACGCAAGTGCCCTGGTTTGAACGCTTGAATTTTGAAAGTGGGTAGTAAGAGTAAGTTGAATCGTCATTCATAACTGAGATGTTGTCTGCAGTAACTTCCTGCACAACACCTGAGTTTGTTGCGATTACAACTTCGCTTGCATCAAGTGCAGCGCGCTTTTCCATACCTGTTCCAACAAGTGGAGCTTCGGTACGAACAAGAGGAACTGCTTGACGTTGCATGTTCGCACCCATCAAAGCGCGGTTCGCGTCATCGTGTTCCAAGAAAGGAATCATTGATGTCGCAACAGAAACCATCTGCTTTGGAGAGACGTCCATGTAGTTAACAAAGTTTGGTGCAACGTAATCAACTTCGCCGCCACGAGTACGAACAAGAACTAGATCTTGTGTGAACTTGTTGTTTGCATCAAGCGGTGTATTGGCCTGTGCAATAACAAAGTTTTCTTCTTCGTCGGCAGTTAGATTTGTGATTTCGTCCGTTACTTTTCCATTTACAACCTTGCGGTATGGAGTTTGGATGAAACCAAATTCATTGACGCTTGCGAATGTTGCAAGTGAACCAATCAAACCAATGTTCGGACCTTCAGGAGTTTCAATCGGGCACATACGGCCGTAGTGAGATGGGTGAACGTCACGAACTTCAGAGCCGGCACGTTCACGTGAAAGACCGCCAGGTCCAAGCGCTGAAAGACGACGCTTGTGGGTTAGACCTGAAAGTGAGTTTGTTTGGTCCATGAACTGTGACAACTGAGAGGTCTGGAAGAACTCTTTGATTGAAGCCACAAGTGGACGAATGTTGATCAAGGTTGTTGGTGTGATTGCTTCAGCTTCTTGGGTTGTCATACGTTCGCGAACAACGCGTTCCATACGAAGCAAACCTGTACGAACCTGATTTTGAATCAATTCACCAACAGTGCGCAAACGACGATTGCCCAAGTGGTCAATTTCATCCATTTCAACTTGAACATCACCAGCTGGTGCTGTCATCAGTTTTTGCTTTGCATTCAAACGAGCAAGGTATTCGATTGTGTACGCAAGATCTTCAAGAGAAAGAACTTGGTCAGTCAAAGCACGTTGTAAACCTAGTTTCTTGTTGATTTTGTGGCGACCAACTTTTGCCAAGTCGTAGCGCTTTGGATTGAAGTAGAAATTGTCTAGAAGTTGACGGGCAGCTTCAAGTGTTGGTGGTTCACCTGGGCGAAGCTTGCGGTAAATATCTAGCAATGCATGATCTTGAGTTTGGTTTGTGTCCTTGTTGATTGCCTCAAGCAAAATTGGGTAGTCAGCAAAACGTTCGCGTAGTTGGTCGGCGCCTACACCCAAAGCTTTGAAAATAACAGCGAAGTTCTGCTTTTTCTTACGATCAACTTTTACGCTGACAACATCTTTGCTGTCAATGCTGAATTCCAACCATGCACCACGGTTAGGAATAATCTGTGCGATTAGTTCGCCTTCTTCAGAGCCCGTATCTTTTTCGCGCTTGAAGTAAACACCAGGGGAACGAACCAACTGTGAAACGACTACACGCTCGGTACCGTTGATGATGAACGTTCCTTGCGGAGTCATGATTGGGAAGTCGCCCAAGAAGATTGTTTGCTTCTTGATTTCGAAAGTCTTGTGGTTCATGAATTCCGCGGCGACGAAAAGTGGCTGAGAATAAGTTTTATCTTTTTCTTTGCACTCTTCGATTGTGTATTTAGGTTCTTCGAACTTCAAATCAACAAATGACAAAGACTTCTTGTCTTCGATTGCTGCATTGTCTTCGATTGGACTAACTTCACGGAAAATTTCTTCAAGACCAGAAATTTCTGGAACAACGCGGCCGTCAGCTTTCGCTTGAGCAACACGCTTTTGCCAATCTTCATTTCCTACAAGCCAATCAAAAGATTCGCGCTGCAGTGCTAGAAGATTTGGAACCTCAAGTGGTTCGGTAATTTTTGAAAACGAGATACGTTCTGAGTTCATATCAGAGGGGCGCAAAGCCACTGTGATCCTTCCGCTGGGTGGGCGTTTTTACGCACGCAAAAACGACCGTGTCAAACGGCGGTCAATTTTTGGGTAGCGCAACGCGGCACTGTACCCGAATGGCACGCGCCTGTCTAACCTCGAGGGGCTCATATTCGGCTCATCCCCACCCTCACCTGCTCGACAGAAGTCGCAGGAAGGAGTTGAGGTGGCCCTCATTTGCTCCCCCGCCGAAGAAAAACCTCCGGAAGGTGGGTGAACTCTTATGGAAAAGAGCCGCTCGGTCAAGCACCGAAAGGTCACGGAAATGTCTCTTTTTTAGCCGAATCGGGTCGAATAAAAAAGTGCCCCGCCTTGTGAGCGGGGCACTTTTAGTTTATGACCTGAGTTACTTGACGGTGACCTTTGCACCTGCAGCTTCGAGGGCCTCTTTTGCCTTTTCAGCAACGTCCTTCTTAACCTTTTCAAGTACTGGCTTTGGAGCACCTTCAACTAGGTCCTTAGCTTCTTTCAAGCCAAGGCTGGTGAGGGTACGAACTTCCTTGATGACTGCAATCTTCTGAGCGCCGCCATCTTCCAAGATGACATCGAATTCATCTTGAGCTTCACTTGCAGCAGCGTCGCCGCCACCTGCACCACCAGCAACTGCAACTGCAACAGGTGCAGCTGCGGTTACGCCGAAGGTTTCTTCAAATTGCTTAACAAAATCGGTTAGTTCGATTAGTGAGAGTTCCTTGAACGCGTTCAAGAGCTCTTCAGTGCTGAGCTTCGCCATGATGAGCGATCCTTTCTTTTTGCCGTAGTCCGGCCGGTTTGAGGCTTATGCCTCGGTGGTTTCTGCTGTTTCTTCTGCTGGTGTTTCTGCTGTTTCGGCAGATTCAACTGCTTCAACCTCAGCTTCGGCCGGAGCCGGTGCTGAAGCTTCTTCTGCTACAACTTCAGTAGCTTCTGCTGCTGCAGGTGCTTCTGCAACAGTTTCAGATGGTTTTTCAGAACCATCTTCAAGTGATGCACGTAGTGCATCGATTGTGCGAACTGCCTTGGACAAGGTGGCCATAAGTGCGCCAGCAACCTTGGACAATAGGACTTCGCGAGATTCGAGATCTGCAAGCTTCTTAACTTCATCAGCTGATACAACTTTGCCGTCGAAGTAACCACCCTTGATTACAAGAAGTGGATGTTCCTTTGCGAAGTTTTTAAGTGCTTTAGCAACATTGATTGCGTCGCCCTTCACAAAAGCAATTGCGCTTGGGCCTTCAAGCATTTCGTCAAGACCTTCAACACCTGCACGCTTTGCAGCGATTTTGGTGAGGGTGTTCTTAACAACTGCGTATTCAGCTTCTGTAGCAATTGAGCGGCGCAGTGTTTTCAACTGTGCCACGGTTAAGCCGCGATACTCGGTGAGCAAAGCCGCATTAGATTCGCGGAAACCTGCTTCGAGGTCCGCGAGTGCTGCGGTCTTGTCGGTGCGCGCCATGGGCGTCCTTCCGGGTAATCGATAAACCGGCTAAGGACTCATAAAACAAAATCCCCTGCGCAGAATGCGAGGGGAAAACTCTTTCGAGACTTCTTCACACCTGCGCTGGATCTCTGCTTCGCAGAGCCTTAGTTGAATCGGGAGATTCAAATCCGGCGGTCTTCGGTGGGTGAACCATAGAGGCTCACCGCTTTGGTTTCCAAATCCGTGGATTTGAAATTGTTTTGGGCGCGAATTGCTTCGCGCCCAAAACAAGGCTTTTGTTACTAGCTTGGGTTTTCGTCAGCCAAGTTGCGAGTCAGGCTTGTATCAACCAAAACGCCAGGTCCCATAGTTGAAGACACTGCAATTTTCTTGATGTAGCGACCCTTTGATGATGAAGGCTTCACACGAAGAATTTCATCAAGTACGGCTGCGTAATTGTCTGCTAGTTGTTGATCGGTGAATGATGCTTTTCCGATGATGATGTGCAAGTTTGAGTGCTTATCAATACGGAATTCAATCTTGCCGCCCTTGATGTCTGAAACTGCTTTCGCAACATCAGTGGTAACAGTTCCGGTCTTTGGGTTTGGCATAAGGCCGCGTGGGCCCAAAACCTTTCCAAGACGACCGACCTTACCCATCATGTCTGGAGTTGCAACGACTGAATCGAAGTCAGTCCAACCGCCAGCAACTTTTTCAAGCAATTCGTCGCTACCAACGTGATCAGCTCCTGCTGCACGTGCTGCTTCTGCTTGTTCACCACCAGCAAAGACCAGAACCCGAGCGGTCTTACCGGTGCCGTGTGGCAAGTTGACAGTGCTTCGCACCATTTGATCTGCTTTACGCGGATCTACACCGAGAACGACTGCAACATCAACTGTTGCATCAAACTTGGTGGTTGCACCTTGTTTAACCAAACGCAAAGCTGCGATTGGAGTGTGCAAATCATCTCTATTAAAGAGTTCGGCGGCTGCGCGCCATTTCTTACTGCGTTTCATTCTGCTCCTTAATGCAGTTCGTGGTACGAGCGGCAGTTGCTCTTCCACTGTCACATCAATTTGATGTGGGCGTAGTTACGCCTATTCCTGGATGGTGATACCCATCTGACGTGCGGTACCTTCGATGATCTTCATTGCTGCATCAACATCGTTGGCGTTTAGGTCTGGCATTTTTTCTTCAGCAATTTTGCGAACCTGATCCTTAGTCAGCGAACCAACTTTGGTGGTTTGTGGAATTGATGAACCTTTTTCCAAACCAGCTGCTTTCAAAATCAAACGTGAAGCCGGTGGGGTCTTCAATTTGAAATCAAATGAGCGATCTTCATAAACGGTAATTTCAACTGGAATAACGTTTCCACGCTTGTCTTCTGTTGCAGCGTTGTACGCCTTGCAGAATTCCATGATGTTGACACCGTGTTGACCAAGCGCTGGGCCAACTGGTGGCGCAGGGTTGGCAGCACCGGCTTGAATCTGAAGTTTAATCAGACCGGTTACTTTCTTTTTCGGGGCCATTTTTTCGGGTTCCTTCTTTTGTTTTTCTTTACTCAATCAGATTTCTGACTGAGAACTTTTTTTAGTCGTTTCGCTGAACTTGATTGAATGCAAGTTCAACCTGAGTTTCACGACCGAAGATTTCTACAAGGCCGATTACCTTTTGGGCATCAACATTGATTTCAGAAATCGTTGTTTGCACAGATGCGAATGGTCCATCGATGATGGTTACTGAATCGCCAACTGCGAAATCCAAAACTTCGATCTTTGGTGCAAGTGAACCAGGAGCTGAAGGAGAAGACTTCTTCTCTGGTTTTGGCGCCAAGATGTTTGCAACTTCATCAAGTGACAATGGGATTGGATGATTGTTTGCACCAATGAATCCAGTCACACCTGGAGTGTGGCGAATGGTTCCCCATGCCTTATCTCCACCAGCTTCTTCGCTATCAAGTGTTGCACGAACCAAGATGTAACCAGGAAGTTTGTTACGCAAAACCTTCTTTGGCTTTTGGTTCTTAATTTCAGTTACTTCTTCATAAGGAACTGCGACTTGGTAAATAAATTCGTCCATGTCCAATGACTTGATGCGGCTTTCGAGATTTTCTTTAACGCGCTTTTCGTAACCAGCGTATGAATGGATTACATACCAATCGCCAGGCTTTGACATTAAATCTTCTTTGAAAGCTTCGACCGGATCTAATTCATCAGATTCTTCTGCAATCTCGGTGTGCGCTTCTTCTACAGCGGCAACTTCTTCTTCAATAGATTCAGCTGGTGCACTGAATGATTCAGCAAATGACTCTTCTGCAGCTGGTGCTGCATCGATTGATTGCTGTTCATCAACAACTTCGTCGAAAAGATCGAGGTTTTGATTTTCAGTCACTTTTATTACTCCTGTTTACTAGCTGCCGAAGATTCGCAAGATTCCGCGGCCGACAAGGATGTCGATTGCACTTACGAGCAATGACATTACGGTCACGAACACCAAAACGATAACTGTGTAAGTGACAACCTGCTTCTGAGTTGGCCAAACAACTCGACGAAGTTCTGCAATTGATTCTTGAACGAAATTTGCAGCACGCTTGAAGGGATTGCTGATCCCGTCCTTGTGTTTGCGTGATTCGCGATGCTCGCTGAATTCTGCGTCTGACATTTGTTCCTCGTTCGTTTCGTTTTATTGCGTGCTTCTAGCAGGGCAGGAGGGATTTGAACCCCCAACCCGCGGTTTTGGAGACCGCTACTCTGCCAATTGAGCTACTGCCCTTCGGGAATTCCACTCTTGCGCACTAGCAGTTTTTAGGCGTGCTCGCGCACAGCAGCAGGGCTACCGACCGGCGGAGTGTACGGGTGAAAAGGTAGATGAACCAATTCGCGTATTTGCGTTCACACTCTGAGCGGACTTACCTGATAATTTAGGTATTCGGCAGAATGTGCCCATGACCACACACTCTCGCATCTCCAAGCGCATTGGCGCAATCGCCGAATCAGCCACCCTCGCAGTGGACGCCAAAGCCAAGGCTCTCAAAGCTGCCGGCCGGCCAGTTGTCGGCTTTGGTGCGGGAGAACCAGATTTTCCAACGCCGGACTACATTGTTAATGCGGCAATTGAGGCCGCCAAAGCGCCGGCCAACCACCGCTACACCCCAGCTGCGGGATTGCCAGAACTTAAAGACGCGATCGTTGCGAAGACTAAACGAGATTCTGGTTTTGAAATCGATGCATCACAAGTACTTGTGACAAATGGTGGCAAGCAAGCGGTTTACCAAGCTTTTGCAACAATTGTGGACGCAGGTGACGAAGTTATTTTGCCAGCGCCGTACTGGACGACCTATCCAGAAGCGATTGCACTTGCTGGTGGAAAAGCTATCGAAGTTGTAGCTGATGAAACTCAAAATTATCTAGTAACTGTCGAACAACTTGAAGCAGCACGCACTTCTAAAACAAAAGCGCTGTTGTTTTGCTCCCCATCAAATCCAACTGGCTCGGTTTATTCCGAACAGCAAGTGAAAGCAATTGGCGAGTGGGCAGTGAAACATGGCATTTGGGTAATTGCCGATGAGATTTATGAACACTTGCTATACGACGGCGCAAAAGCAGTATCAATGCCAGTTGCAGTTCCAGAACTTGCTGACACTTGCATCATCTTGAATGGTGTTGCAAAAACATATGCAATGACTGGCTGGCGAGTGGGTTGGATGATCGGGCCAAAGGACGTCATTAAAGCCGCAACAAACTTGCAATCACACCTTTCATCAAACGTAAACAACGTTGCACAACGTGCAGGCATCGCTGCATTGAATGGTGATCTGCAAGCTGTAGATGCAATGAAGGTTGCATTCGATCGACGTCGCAAACTAATGGTGAAAATGTTGAACGAAATTCCTGGTGTGGTTTGCCCAACTCCAGAAGGTGCGTTTTATGTTTACCCATCAGTCAAAGGACTGCTCGGAAAAGAAATCCGCGGAAAAGTTTGCAACACTTCGGCAGAACTCGCTGCGCTTATTTTGGAAGAAGCCGAAGTAGCGGTCGTACCGGGCGAAGCTTTCGGCCCATCAGGTTACATTCGTTTGTCTTATGCACTAGGTGACGAAGATTTGATTGAGGGCGTAACTCGAATGCAAAAGCTGCTCGGAGAAGCAAAGTAATTTTTAAACTTTAGAAATTGCCAATCAGATTTGGCTCGAGTTCGAGTTTTAATCCAAATTGCGCAAACACTTTTTCTTGCACATGATTTGCTAGTTCCAAAATATCGCTAGCAGTTGCATTGCCGCGATTAGTAATGGCCAAACTATGCTTATTTGAAAGTGTGGCATTTTGATTGATTCCAAATCCCTTTGTATGGCCAGAGTTCTCAACCAGCCAGGCTGCGCTTAGCTTTACGCGCCCATCTAGCTGCACCCATCTTGGACAATCTGTAGGAAAAGATTTTGAATCTTGCAAGATTGGATTTGTGAAGAAAGATCCAACACTCCAGGTGTCATGATCTACTGGATTTAACACCATACCTTTTGCATTGCGGAGTTTTAGAACCTCTTCGCGCACCTTTGCAGATTTGGATCTCTTGCCAACTTCTACATCAAGATTCTTCGCCAACTCGGCGTATTCAATTGGCGCAGAATGGTCGCCTAATCGCAATTGAAATGCGACTTGCAAAATCACAAACCGATTTGGATTAGTTTTAAAGATTGAATCACGATATCCAAATTGACAATCCGCAAAATAAAAAGTTTTGATTTCACGATTTTCGCGATCATAAGTTCGCACATGCGCGATTGTTTGCGAAACTTCTTGACCATACGCACCAACATTTTGGATTGGAGTTGCGCCAACGGTTCCAGGAATTCCAGAAAGGGCTTCGATTCCGTACCACTCTTTTGAAATTGTTTCTTGGACAAATTCATCCCAATTTTGTCCAGCTTGCACAGTAACCATTGCACCACTGCACGCATCGCTTGCAACTTCATAGCCAGAAGTGCGAATCAATAAAACTGTTCCGCGAAAGCCATCATCGGAAATAACTACGTTGGATCCGCCACCAAGAATAAGAAGTGAAATTTCCTTTTCGTCGCACTCTTTTACTGTTTGCAGAATTTCTTCTTCAGTAGTTGCGAGCACTATGCGATCTGCTACCCCACCAACTCTGAGTGTGGTGTGGTCAGCAAGCATTTCGTGTTCGCTAGTGACAGACATGGTCAGAGCCTAAATGCAACTTAACTGCGAGGTGCAAGAATGCTGTTGTTTCCTCGAAAGCTCTTGAGTAAACGGTTGTAAGTCTTCTTAGATTCAAAATCTCGGTATTCGCTTTCGCTATCGTGATAGCCGTGGTGACGAGATTGATGACACGGCAGTTCCGTATTTGGCATAACAACTTTTCCGCCAGCAGCTCGCACGGCCAAGGACCATTCCAAATCTGCATTTCTATAAAACCTGGCTTTGTTGTCAATCGGAGTTTTCAATGCGGCTTCACGGGACACTGCCATCAAATAAGAAAGCACCGCATCCACCTCACCTGGCCCAGCTTCTTCAAAACTGCGCCATTCGTCATCAAGATTTACGTTAACCCCGCGCCATCCAGACATAACCACATCATCTTTTATCGAATCAACAAGCGGGGAAATTGCATCGCCAGTCAAGATGGTTGAGAGATCCATAATTACATGCACTTCGGCTGGAATTGCTTTTATCAACGCATTTCGAGAAGCCGCCCAACCAGCAGTTTGTAAATCTTGGGCAATGTGAAAAACCGTCATTGGATGGGTAGCAGCAATTTCTTCTACTACTTCACCAGCGCCGTTTACATTTCCTAGATCAACAACTGCAATCGGATGGTTTGGTGCAAACTCGATCAACGCATTCAAACATTCGCGAACATCTTCGGGCCAGCCGTCAACTAAAACGCCAATCGCACTTCGCAGTTTTGGCGCAACTGCACTTCTATCCGGAAGTGCTTGAACTTGTGGCAGAACTTTCATCACAAATAAATACGAACAATCGCGCTGGCTTTGCCAAGCACTGTTTTTTCTTCGAAGACAGCACTTATATCAATCTTGAATGTTCCGTCATCATTAACAGCTGAAACTTTTCCAGTGAAAATTACTTCTACACCAAAGTCATCATCTGGAACTACTACCGGCCTTGTGAAGCGAACTGTGTAATCCAAAACGTTTGCTGGTGATTTTGTCCAACGAGTAACTACATTGATGGCTTGACCCATGGTCAACATGCCATGTGCAATCACACCAGGAAGTCCGACCGTAAGTGCTGTTCTTTCGTTCCAATGAATGATGTTCAAATCGCCAGATGCTCCCGCATACTGAACAAGATCGGCACGTTTGAAAACAACTTTGATTTCTGGAAGTTCGAATCCAACTTCAACTTGGCTCATGCGTTTTCACCTCGTTCCACTAATCCAGTCCAAACTTGTGCAATTAAATTCTTATCTGCGCCAAAAACATCTCCGCGCAACATGATCATGAAATTGCCGGCAAGGTTCTTAATACTTTCAATTGTTGTAGTGACAGACAATTCATCGCCAGCGACAATTGGACGTTCGTACTTAAATCTCTGATCGCCGTGAACCACGCGCGACCAATTAAGTCCAACTTCAGGGGATGTTGCGGTATCCCCCATGATTTCAAGTGTGATAACGATTGGAAAAGTTACGGGCGCGATCAAATCTGCATACCCAGCAGATTTCGCAGCATCAACATCGTGGCAAACATCAGAGGTCTCGCCGACTGCCCTGGCAAACTCGCGAATCTTTTCTCGGCCCACAACATAAGTGCGTGGTGAGGTAAAACTTTTACCGACACTATCGAGATTTAGAGCCACAAGTCACTTCCCTTCGAAGCTATCCACATCAAGGAGCGCAAGCCTAAAGGCTTGCTAGCCAAGTTTCGGTTTGTTTTGCATTGGTAAATACAAATCGGTTGCTGGCATTGATGGAATCGTCATGCATCAGTTCAAGGATCTGCTGATGCCTACGCTTGTGGGTGGTCCATGCCCAGAGCAGTAAGTTCTTTTCTTTATTTGGACTGAACATAAACCAAAACTTTTCTCGATTTCCATTCCAAAGTTCGGTCTTATTTCTTATTCGAGAAATAGTTCTCTTAACCAACCTCTGCATCACAAAACTTCTTGAATAATCTAGACAAATAATCGTGTCGCACTTTTCCAAAACTAAATCGCGGACAACTGAATAATTTCCATCCACCACCCACCGTAAATTTGAAATTTCAGCTTGCACTTGGGCGCGAAAGTCAGAAACTGGTAGCGGTTGCCAACCTGCTTGGTGGTATATCGAATCTAGTTCAATTCTTTGTATATTAAATTTGTCTGCAAGCGATTTGGCTAAGGTTGTTTTGCCAGAACCAGAACTTCCGAAAATATAAATTCGCTGCACACGCAAATTCTCTCAATTAAACCGCATAAAAAAGTTCTGGCCAGCACCCGTCGGCGCTGGCCAGAATCCTCGCGTGAAACTCTAGATCAACGAGTTTCTTTGTGAACCGTGTGCTTTCCACAGATCGGGCAGAACTTGTTCAGTTCAATGCGGTCTGGATCGTTACGACGGTTTTTACGCGTGATGTAGTTGCGTCCTTTACAGTCGCCGCAGGCGAGTGTGATCTTCGGACGGATATCTGAACCTTTTTTTGCCATAGTGCGACTCCTAGCCTTGCATGGACACATCTCGCACCTTGCGAAACATGGTTGCTCGAAATTAATCGAGACGTAGCGGAGGCCGGACTTGAACCGGCGACACAACGATTATGAGCCGTTTGCTCTACCAAGCTGAGCTACCCCGCCCCGATTTCAAGAGTGTGAACTCTCGAATTCGAGCCCCCTTGCGGAATCGAACCGCAGACCTTCTCCTTACCATGGAGACGCTCTGCCTACTGAGCTAAGGGGGCGCACACTCTGACACTTGCCAAAGCGAGCGGGCGAAGGATAGCCCTAGCACGAGGGTTGCCAAAAATCGCAGGTTATCGCCAGTTCTGACAAGGTTCGGCTCATGAGCGATTCACCTAGTAATTCCTTGCGCCGCATTTATTGGTCAGAAGAAAATATTCCCGACATCCAAGGTAAGCATTTTGTGGTCACTGGTGGAAATAGTGGACTTGGTTTTGAAACTGTAAGAGCACTTTCGATTAAAGGCGCAACCGTAACTTTGGCCTGCAGAAATCTTGAAAAAGGCAAAGTTGCAAGGGATGCAATTTCTTCCGTTCACGGGCCAGTCGAAATAGATGTGCGGGAACTCGATCTTGCTTCACTATCGAGTATCCGTGATTTTGCATCGCACCTTTCAACTTCTCCAATTGACGTTTTAATAAACAATGCTGGTGTGATGGCGCCGCCGAAATCGCACACTGCTGATGGATTTGAATTGCAACTGGGTACAAACCATTTAGGGCATTTTGCATTAACCGCCCATCTGTGGTCTGGATTAATAAAAGCTGAAAATCCGCGCGTAGTAACAGTTTCATCCAACGCCCACAAAATGAGTCAAATGAAGATGGGCCAGTTGCATTGGGATGATCTGATGAGTGAAAAGAAATATTCTGCCTGGGGAGCGTACGCGCAAAGTAAATTGGCAAACCTACTTTTCGCATTCGAACTTCAAAGGCGTGCGACCGCTTCGAATAAGAATTTCAAATCAATTGCTGCGCACCCTGGATACAGCGCAACAAATCTTTCACTAAGTGTTGCTCCAAAAGCCCCAAACTTGATTAGGCAAATTTCTCGCGGCATCGAAGCTGCTATTGCACAAGATCAGAAGCAAGGTGCACTTCCGCAAATTTATGCAGCAACAGAATTAACTGTTCCAGGAGGTGCTTATGTTGGCCCTGATGGATTTGGCGAATGGCGTGGTTATCCAAAACTAGTAAACGCAAATTCTCATGCGAAGAATTTAGATGATGCAAAAAAATTGTGGCAAATCAGTGAAGTGCTGACCAAGGTCAACTTCCCCATCTGATTTGCCACAATCTGTTTAGTTTGCAGCGCAGCTGGTTCCTGCTGGTGGAACTGTTCCATGCAGTAAGTAATCAACCGCTAGATCATCTAGACACTTGATGCCGCCAAAAAGTTGCGCGTGACCAGATCCTTCGTTCACAACTAGCGGAGATTTCAAATCTGCAGCAACTGCTTGTGACCAAGCAAATGGTGTTGCGGTGTCTCCTCGAGATCCGATAATCAAGAATTCAGAACCACTTGTATTTGTGTAAGCCTTCGGCTTCTTTGGCGGATCTGCAATCTTGTCATCTTCAAATGCGCGCCAAGACCAGTAGCAACCTGGCTCGGCTTCATCGGCTGCTTCGAAGTCATTCAGATTGTAAAACTTCGTGCCAAACGGATCTGCAGCCTCGAGTTTCGCTTTGTCGCTATCTCGCTCGGATTTTGTTTTAGTATCTCGACTATCTACATCCAAGCAATTTACGATTGTCAAAATGTCGAATGAATTGTCACGTTCTAATGTATTTCCGTCATAACCATCCATCATCAAACCCCAGAATTCGAAGTAAGACATGTCTAGCTTGTTTGCTTGTTTCATTGCGGTACGGAAAATTGAGTAAACCTCATCAGTTGGGTAATAGCCGAGTAAATCAAGTCCATGCAAAATTAGGTATGGCGAAAGTCCATTTCCGCGTTTAAAGAAATTCTTTGGCTTCAAGCTCGCAACATACCCAGTTGCTTGGCCTGCCAAAGCAGCATCGCGAAGGTCGAGCAAAACTTGTTCAACTTCTGCGCGGGTATCTCCTGGGCATTTTGGATCAGCGGCACAGCGGTCGAATAATTTTGTGCGAGCTTTTGCAAATGCCTTGGTTTGTTTGACTTGATCTTCAATCTCATCAGTACTAGATGCGACTGGGCTATCTAGCACCATGCGACCTGCGGTTTTCGGGAAGGTTGAAATGTAAACCGCTGCAATTGTTGTTCCGTATGAGTGCCCAACGAAATTTAAATCTACCTTTGGTGTGAAAATCTTGCGCATCAATTCCAAGTCTTGTACAACATTTGCAGTTGTCATCGCCCACCAAGTTGGATTGTTGTCAATGCAATTTTGGTAGTACTCATCCATTGCAACTTGGTCTTCATCAGCTTCTGCTTGATTCTTCACATCGAAGTGATATTCGTAGTAGGAGCGCAAATCCAAATCATCGTCACACTTAACAGGTGAAGATGCGCCAACTCCGCGAGGATCAAATCCAATTACATCAAAAGCATCGCGTATTTCCTGTGGGAATGCAACTGACTGGATGTAATCCAAACCAGATTGACCAGGTCCGCCTGGATTTGAAAATAGAGTGCCAACTTTTTCACTTGCAGTTCCAGATGCTGGATCTTTCATTAACGTCAAAGTTAGGTCTTGAGAATTCAAGTCTTGTTCGTATGAAATTGGAACAATGATTTCGGCGCATTGCACATCGTCGGTTTTGAATCCTGCGTCTTGATAGTCAGATTGCGTAAATAGTTTCTTCTTGCAGTCGTCCCAGGTGACTGTTTGCTTGGTGTATTTGTCCATCCAGTTTGCGTTTGCCGCCGGCGCACAGCCACTGAGTAAAAGTGCCACTAGGGCCACCAAGGTCAGAATCTTTTTCACAGATTTCCCCATCTCAAGTCCCAGGCAAAAATTGCCCTCAAGGTCTGCCCCAACCCTAGCGAGGTGCGCGCTCACGGCTGTGAGGGAACCACCAGCCTTGCAAAGGTATGACAATAACTTCCCACACTGTGGACTGTCTGTGTTACATCTTGGGAAATTCTTTATTTAAATTAACTAAAACCCTTGCCCACAAGCCCCTATTGCCTGAACAATTCGCGGTCTTGAGGGATGTTCCCTCAGGCCATACATATACGAGGAGACCGGTTTAATGACCCGCTCAAAGTACATGCGCTCTGTGGCAGTTCTTGGTATCACTCTTCTTGCTCTGAGCGCATGCTCATCAAGCAGCGATGACACCACTGACGCTTCACCGCTGAAAATTGGAACGCTGTTGCCAGAAACCGGCAGCCTTGCATTCCTTGGACCACCAGAATACGCAGCAGTTGATCTTGCAATTGCAGACATCAACGCAGCTGGTGGCGTACTTGGACAAGACGTCGAAGTACTAAAGGGTGACTCAGGTGACACCACTACTGAAATCGCACAAACCACAGTTGACTCACACCTCGCAGCAGGCGTAAGTGCAATCGTTGGTGCAGCTTCTTCATCAGTGTCATTCTCTGTTATCGACAAGATCACAGGTGCAGGAGTTGTTCACTTCTCTGGTGCAAACACCTCTCCTGACTTCACAAATTACGATGACAACGGCATGTACTTCCGTACAGCTCCATCAGACACTTTCCAAGGCGCAGTTCTTGGACAGTTGATGGCAACTGACGGTGCAGAAAACGTAGTAATCCTTAACATGGACGATGCTTACGGCAACGGTCTTGCTAAGTACGCTGCAAATGCATTCACCGGTACTTCAACCGTTATCACCTACACCCCGACCGCTACAGAATTCGCTGCTGAAGTTAAGCAAGCTAAGGATGCAAAACCAGACGCAATTGCTGTTATTGGCTTCGCAGAAACTACTGCAGTAATCACTGAATTGATCAAGCAAGGTGTTGGACCTCAGGATGTTCCGCTTTACCTAGTAGACGGAAACCTTTCAGGTTCTGCATTCGTTGATCTACCAGCTGACGTTATGGTTGGAACAAAGGGAACTCTTCCAGGTGCTTACGCAACTGCAGACTTCCAAGCACGTTTGCTAGAAATCAATCCAGATTTGACTGACTTCTCATACGCTGCTGAAAACTACGACGCAGTTACCTTGATTGCTCTTGCAGCACAAGCTGGCGGTGCAACTGATGGTGACACCATCGCTGCAAACCTCCAGGCTGTATCTGAAGGTGGAGAGAAGTGCTCTTCATTCGCAGATTGCAAGGCTCTTCTAGATGACGGCAAAGATATCGACTACGACGGTCTTTCAGGCCCAGTTGAATTCGATGCCAACGGCGAAGTAACCCAGGCAACAATGGGCGTTTACGAATACACCGCAAACGACACCTATGTTGCTCGCCCAGATGAATTCGTAGTTGGCGCAGTTCCTGCACCACTCGACTAATCGAGCAATAGAGAAGGTCCGGTCTAATGACCGGGCCTTCTTCTTATGTGGTTTATTTGTTAATTAGTTTCCCTACAAAATCTTCCTGAAAAACATGCCCGTGCTTCAACAAACTTCGCATAAATAATGCTTCTTTGTTTCTCATTTCTGAAATGAAAGACCTGTTTCGTTTTATCTCAAAAACAATCAGGGGTTGGTCTGGCCTATAAGCTGCGTAAATAACGGAAGTCATATTCGTAACCATCATTTGGTGTTGGAGTTGCGCAAAGTAATAACCAGGCACCTCCCCTTTCGCCTGAGCATATTCATAAGCTTTTTTGCCTGACTTAATTTCAAAAATCATTGAGTGAGACGAATCGATTCCATCAAGACTTGCAGCAAGGTACGGGATCTCTGAATCTTGGGCAACTACTGGGTCTATTTTCAGATCAAATTTCTTCTGCAAATCTCGCCGTGCAAATACTTCTAACGCTTGGCCTTCTCTAGTTGCTGCATTTCCCTGAAACTCTCTGGTCCTACCAAGTTTCTCATTCATCAATCTAGTCGCACTTTGCCAAGGATTTTGATTCATAATTGTGGGCGCTTCAGACGCTCCAATTACTTTCCGTCGCCAATTACGCCAAGTTTCTGACCCTTGTTCCATATCCTTCAATAAATAGAAAGACATTCTCAAACGACCGGTTTTTTATTTAACTTTGGCGAGAGTTCCGAGGTAAAGCTCAATCACGTGTGGATCATTTGCAAGCTCGCGGCCTGTGCCTGTGTAGGCGTTCTTGCCTTGGTCTAGCACGTAGCCACGATCAACAATTTGCAAACAGCGGCGAGCGTTTTGCTCAACCATGATGACCGTTACGCCAGCCTTATTGATGTTGCGGACATTTACGAAAACCTCGTCTTGAAGTGCAGGAGAAAGACCAGCGCTTGGTTCATCCAAAAGTAAAACTTCTGGATTCATCATTAGCGCACGGCTCATTGCAACCATCTGACGTTCGCCGCCCGAAAGTGAGCCAGCACGTTGGTGGCGGCGTTCACCTAGGGTTGGGAAAAGTGTTGTTACGAAATCAAAACGTTCTTTGAAACCTGCATGATTTTGGATTGCGCCCATTTCTAGGTTTTCCAAAATAGTTAGGGATGGAAATACATTGTTGTTTTGTGGAACGAATCCAATTCCGCGACGAACCAATTGGTCTGCGCGTAAGCCCACCACTTCCTCGCCTGCGAGCGTTACTGAACCACTCCAAACTTTTACAAGACCGAACATGGCTTTAAGCAAAGTGGATTTTCCGGCGCCGTTTGGTCCAATGATTCCCACGAGTTCGCCACGGTTTGCATACAAGTCGCAACCGTTGAGAATGTTCACACCAGTGAAGTAACCAGCAACAAGATTGTCCGCTCGCAAAAGTGCGTTCGCTGCAGCTTCAGAATGATTTGTCATTCTTACTCTCCCTTATCCAAAGAAACATCGTGGTGTGCACCGAGGTATGCGTCAATAACTGCTTGATCGCTCATCACAACATCTGGTGGGCCTTCGGCCACAATCTTGCCCTGGGCCATAACGATTACCCAGTCAGAGATGTCACGAACCATGTCCATGTCGTGTTCAACGAAAAGCACTGTCATGCCTTGTTCGCGCAAATCTTTGATGTGACCTAGCAACGATTGGGTCAGTGCTGGGTTCACACCTGCCATTGGCTCGTCGAGCATCACAAGTTCAGGATTGGTCATCAATGCGCGAGCCATTTCGAGCAGTTTGCGTTGGCCACCAGAAAGTGCAGCAGAAAAATCGTCTTGCTTTTCGATTAATTTAAATCGAGTGAGGAGCTCGCGCGCGCGGGCTGTGATTTCTTCTTCTTCCTTTTTCCAAAGAAATGGAATGAGGGATCTGAAGATGCCTTCACCAATTTGGTCGCGAGCACC
Source organism: Micrococcales bacterium (assembly GCA_024640585.1). The sequence continues at coordinate 5,417 of JAHEEQ010000004.1, read as the reverse complement.
AAGACGCATGTTGTCTAGAACAGAAAGACGGAAAAGCGCCTTGGTCAATTGGAAAGTGCGCACCATTCCCATACGAGAAACTTTGTGTGGCGGCATTCCCTTCAAAGACTTACCGTTCAATGACCAGTCACCTGAGTTTGGTTGGTCGAAGCCGGTTAGCAAGTTGAAGAAAGTTGTTTTTCCAGCACCGTTAGGTCCAATCAGCGCAGTGATTGCACCTCGTTGAATTTCAACGTGATCAACATCAACAGCAGTCAAACCGCCAAACTGACGAACAATGTTGTCTGCCACCACGATTGGGTCTGGTTTCTTTGACCCAGGATGACACTCAACATTTGCAAGTGCTTGTGTGGCTGCATCTTTGCGTGGAGTTACAGCAGTTTCGTTATGCGCGTGCATCTAGAGCCAACTCCTTCTTGTCGCCAAAAATTCCTTGCGGTCGGAAAATCATTAAGAGCATCAAACTCAAACCAACCAGCATGAAACGCACCTGACCAACTTGGTTTGAATTCATCAACCAATCAGGAATCAAATCCGCACTAACAGCTTGACGTAAAACTTGATCGACTACAACCAGTAAGAACCAGAAAATGATTGAACCAATTACAGGTCCCATAACTCGAGCAGCTCCACCAAGAATTACTACTGCATACGCGAAGAAAGTAAGTGCTGTTGAGTAGTTGTCAGGCTGAACACTTTGACGTGAAATCGCGAAAACGAAACCACCGAAAGTTCCAGCGATACCGCCGAGGATTAGAGATTCCATTTTGTAGAAGTAGACGCTCTTTCCAAGTGAACGAACTGCATCTTCATCTTCGCGAATTGCCTTGATTACGCGTCCCCATGGTGAGCGCATCAGCATGTATGTGAAGAACGAGAAGATGGCAACAAGTACCCATCCCACAAGTACAACCCAAAGGTCTTGCGGTGTGTAGCGAAGAAATGGAGTCTCAAGACCGTTTGGAAATGGATTAAGTGCGAAGAAGTCTGCACCAAATTTTCCGGTGATGCCGTCAGATCCGCCAAGTACATCTTTGAAAGTAACGGAGCGAGCAATCTGGCGAATAATTTCTGCGGTTGCAATTGTCACAATCGCCAAATAGTCCGCACGTAAACGTAATGTTGGGATACCAAGCAAAAGCGCTAGCAAAACTGAGACCACAATTCCAGCAATGAAAGCAATCCAAATTGAAACGTTGAACGAAACAACTAGCACGCCAACTGTGTATGCACCAACAGCCATAAAACCAGCTTGACCGAAGTTTAAAAGCCCGGTGTACCCGAAGTGAATGTTTAGACCAATCGCAGCCAGCGCAAAGATGATTGCGTTGACGCCAATCGCGCTACTGAGCGACTGCTGAATAATGAACTGAAAATCCATGATTAACCAATCCGCTCTCTACGTCCCATAATGCCTTGTGGGCGAACCAAAAGCACCAAAATCAGAACAAATAACGCGCCAACGAATTTCAATTCGGTTGGAACTACGAGTGTTGAAAGCTGAATGAACATGCCGACGACAAAGCTGCCGACGATTGCGCCATACGCAGTTCCGAGACCACCAAGTGTCACGGCTGCGAAGATCAGCAACAATATGTCTGAACCCATGATGAATTGCACACCTTGATTCAGACCCATCATCACACCCGCATAACCTGCAAGGAAAGAACCTAAAATCCAAACACTCTGAATTACTTTTTCGACATTGATACCACTTGCAGAAGCAAGTGCTGGATTGTCTGCGACCGCTCGAGACGCTTTGCCCATGGTTGATTTCAACAACCATGCGATTGCGCCAACAAGCAAAACAATGCCAATTACAACAGTGATTGTCGCTTTCGGAGTCACACTAAGAGATCCGAACTGCCAGCCTGGCTGTCCTGCGTACTGCGCGTATTGCTCTTTGTCGCCACCGAAAACATAGAGGTATGTGTAGCGAACAAAAATGCCAAGGCCAATAGAGACAACAAGCATTGCAATCAAACCCGTGCCGCGCTTGCGAAGTGGTTTCCATATAAATCGATCTTGCGCCCAACCTGACAGGGCCATCGTCATTACGATTGCAAGGATTGCAGCAGGAATTATGTGAATTCCAAACCACTTGTTGAACATGTATGCGCCAAGGCCACCCATCGTGATGATTTCACCGTGGGCAAAGTTTGTTAATCCGGTTGTTCCGAATATCAAACTCAAACCAAGAGCTGCAAGAGCAATCATGATGGAAAGGATGAATCCATCAACAGCTAGCTGTGCAGCTGTTTCGAGTGTTGATGCTTTGATCGGTCCAGGGCCAGTTAAAAATTGAACAGGCGGTGGACTTTTCGTGAGCGCAAACAAAACAACAGACTTTGTTGTCTTATCTGGTTCGGTTAAGCCAACACCGCTTGGAAGCGTGTCTGGATTAATTGTGATGAAGTATTGCCCGGCAACTGTCGGTGTGTATGACCAATTACCTGCGGTATCGGTTTGAACAGTTGTAATTACAGTTTCTTGGGAATTCGGACCAGCGATGGTGAGTTCAACACCAGCGATCGGTTTTCCTTTTAAGTCGACAATTTGTCCACTGATCACGGCTGTCTCATCCGCATGTGCCGCTGAAAGCGGTGAAACCATGAGGGTTAACAGCAGCGCAGTTAGGACTTTGCCGATTACTCGACTCACTAGTCAGCCTCCATGCCGCTTTAGGTGCGGCGAAGCCTAGTTGTGCAAAGTCCCCATGACTAGGACTAGGAGAGGTGCAAATAGCAATGCAGGTAACAAATCGGCAACGCGAATTTGTTTAATATTCAATAACCTGAGGCCAACTCCAATAAGCAACATGCCTCCAGTTGCCGTAAGTGCGTCAATCTGAGCACCACTAATCGCTGATCCGAGTCCAACCCCAATAAGGGTGAAAAACCCCTGATAGAGCCCGACGCTTAGTGCCGAACTGGCCACCCCAAGCGATCCAAATGAAGCGGCAAACGCCATTGCTGCGAAAAAGTCGAGGGAGCTCTTGAGCAGAAGCTGATCGATTCCACTGCCGAGGCCATCCGAAATCCCACCCATGATCGCCAGCGGGCCAACCACAAACAAGAGAGATGCAGAGACGAAACCTTCTAAGAATCGGGTGGAATTGCCAGAACCCCCAAAGCGCCTCTCGAGAAGAATTCCAACAGAGTCGAACTTTTCGGTGATTTTGAGCAGAGTGCCTGTTATCGCGCCCAAAAGAAGTGCGCCGAGCACAACGAGCAACGGAAAACCTTCACCAACCTCATTTGAAAGGGCCTTCGAGCCAACTACCCAAGCGGACATGAAACCAACAACCACAGTGACAAGCCCAAGTGAGTCAGTCACCAGCTCGCGCATGCGCTCTTTGAATCTATGGCCAAGAAATCCGCCAATGGTTGCGCCGCCAATAATCGCAAACACATTAATTACTGTGCCAATACCTGGGAACAAAGAATCCATTACGTCACTTTCGTCTTGTGTTGCACTTTACTAGAAGAGGTGACTTTTGACACTAAACATTTCTCTTCCATCAGGCGTAATTTTTGAAATGACCAAGGGGGTCGCCATGACAAACAAATATGCAGACCGACTAGTAGTAGTTGAAGTAACCCATGATGTTGCAAAAGTCTGGGCAGTACGTGAACCATCACAAACTCATCCAGATGTAATTCTGCGGGAACCAGATTCAGAAAAACAAAATCACTTCAAGCAAGCGCACCGCGACAACAATCACAATGTAAACAAAGTTGATCGGCACTTTTTCGAAGAGATCGTCAAATATTTACTCGACGCAAAACATATTCTTTTTGTAGGCAATGGAACTGGCAAAGCCAATGAAATGGAAATCTTTGCAGACTATTTAACCGAAAAGCATCACCGCTTGGCTGAAAAAGTTGTTGGCAAACTCTCTCTCAACATCAAAGCGATGTCAGATGCAGAAGTTGTGGATGCAGCAAAAACTTGGGCAGACCAACCAATTCACGTTTTCTAAACGCATAAAAATAAAGGGTTCCGCCTTTCGGCGGAACCCACATGAACAGAACTAATGTTATTTCTTTTCCAACAAAATTCGACCAGTTTGGTATGCGACCAAAGCCTCAATGAAAAGTGAGACCAATCCAAGAGGTTCCCACCAGTTTCCGATGTCGCCCATTGCCTGTGGCATGCCAACAGAGCGATTAATTACAAACCCGAGAATCACAGAGACTGCTAGTCCAAAGGCTGCAAGCACATCTAGTCTCGATCCAACTTTGACCATTCTTTCGGCCAAAACGGTTGCGGCAATAATTAGGCCAACATATGCAACACCTAGGTAGCGAACTTCTTCCCACTTATCTGGAAGATCCATGATGTGCACCACAGCGATGCCGATTAATCCGAACGCGATTGTTGCGCGTTCTACATTGTTTTTAAAAAGAGTCTTTTGGTTTTCAAGAGTTGATTTAGTCATGGACTAACCAAACCAAAAGATGGTTAGGGCAAAGTCAGGGATTTATCTGTGTCATGTGTTTATAAAACAAAAACCCCCAGCTAGTGCCGGGGGTTTTTGTATAAATTACTTAACTGGTGTGCCATAGGCATTAGGTGCAGGATCTGAATCCGTAGCAAGAAGCACAATGTTGTAAATCGGAATCAAAACGAACCAGCCAGATTTTCCTATGTCGTGCATTCTTCGTACCGCTACGCCAATCGAAGGCATGAGAAATACAAGCGTGGTTACGTTTGCCAACATATCTCCTGGCAGTGCTTCATCCATAACCGACGCAATAGATGAAACAAGCACATTGAATAAAAAGAAGTACCAGTATTCGGATCGGCGAGCTCGACCCGTGAAATCTACATACTTCGTTAAACAAATTTGTACTGCGGTTTGAAAATTCATAAGTCTCCCTTGTTTTAATTAGTTTACACTCAAAACCAAATATCAAGGTGAATGTAGTGATTCATGCGCTTGCTTTATTAATTCTGGTAAGCGGTTGGAAGAAGCCTCAAGAATTCTTTCAAGCGAGTTGGTTAACCCTACGATTTCCTTTGGCGACCAATCATGAATTAGTTCGTTCAAAATCCAAGTTCTGAATTGGTTAGCGTTTTCTGCAACAGTTCGCCCAGTGTCGGTTAATGCAATTTTCGTCTTGCGCCGATCGTCAGAACTTTGCGCTCTCGTGATTAAGCCATCTCGCTCTAAATTAGTTGCCAACCTACTGACCGTTGAATGGTCCAAACCGAGAGCCGCAGCGATGTCCTTTACTGACAAATCTGAATGTGGATCAAAATCTGCGATGAAACTGCAGGCCATTACTTCAGCCATTGAAGGGCCTGAATATGTCTCTGGGTCTAAGAATTCAAGAACTTCTGGGCGAACAGCAATTCGTTGAATCATCATCATCGTCTTGTCGAGCTTCGCACACAACTCGAGGCGGTCTTCA
>JAHEEQ010000083.1 GCA_024640585.1 Micrococcales bacterium | reverse complement strand
GATTCGCTAAGACCGGCAATCAGCCACGTAGTCAGTGAGAACCGCGAGTTAGACAAAATCATTTTTGAATGGATTGAATCTGAAAACAAGTGGCTAGTGAGATCTGCGCTGATTCATCAGCTTGTTTTGAAGGACAAAGTAGATCCAGTCAAACTTTTCAAACTATGTGAGCGCCGTCAATGCGATTCTGAATTCTTTATTTCAAAAGCAGTAGGTTGGGCGCTTCGAGATTATTCCTACATTGCACCAACTGCCGTGAAGAAATTCATCAAAGAACATCCACAACTAACACCACTTGCAAAACGTGAGGGCATGAAAGCGATCAATCGAAAAGCATCGCGCGCTAAATAAAAGTCAGCGGTGGGATGTCATGCCAATCCCACCGCCGAGTATTTGTTTATTAGATGAAAATTACCTGAGCGCCATCAGTCATTTCGATGAAGTCTGAAGCGTTGATAATTGCTTCAAGATCATCAATCAAGTCTGATTCATCTACTTTGTTCATATCAGCTGACATGCGGCAAGCCCATAGATGGCCACCAGCGCCAACAATTTGTTCAAGCATTTCGGGCACTGTTGGTACACCAATGTCTGCGATCTGTTTCTTCAACATTTTTGTTGCCATTGCGGTCATGCCAGGAAGAGGAGCCATTGATTGTGGTAAGTGCATGTCGCCAACAGGTAGGTGCATGGCAGCGTTTCCAGCTGGAGAGAATTGCAAATCATTCATACGTGATTTGATAATCATGTCGAAGCCCCAGAAGGTGAAGAAGATATGTGTCTCGATACCTTCACCAAGAGCGGCATTTGCAAGAATCAAACCTGGATAAGCCATATCAAGGTTTCCTTTTGAGCAAATGAAGGCGATCTTGCGGCCTTCAGAACCTTCGTTATCGAAGTTAGGAATAATTGCGTTCATCGTATTTACCTCTCAGACGCAGCCGTGTGGTTTTGGTAAGCCGGCAATGTAAGACATTTTCTTGCCAGGCTTCTTAGGAAACAATTCGAATTGTTCTTTTACTGGAATGCCACCAACGGTTGCAACACGGCGGGTGGTGGCGGTTTCTCCTTGATCTTTGAAATCATCGCGAAGAAACTTCAACAGCTTCCAATGTGCATCTGTTAGTTCAATTTCAATGTTTTTTGCCAAAACTATGGCAATCTCTTCGTTCCACTCATCGAATTCGGTGAGGAAACCTTCTTCATTTACATGGACTTGTGCGCCAGCAATTTCGGTGACAGGCATGATGTCCAACCTTTCTATTTGTTTAGTGTTTTAGGAATTTTTTTGCCGAGCATTGACATGCGAGCTGAAACTGGCATTGGTCTGCCAGGTAGCAACATGTTCCAATACGCCCAGCGAAAACCGAGTTTGCCCCAGTGGTTTAGTCGAGTCTCTTTTAGAAGTGAGAATGGACCTACAACTGGAAGCGGGTAGGTGCCAGTTAGTGGTTCAGTTTCGTAATTGAAATCAATTAACAAACCTTTTCCATGACCTGATTCGATGAAGCAATTTGCGTGTCCATCGAATAGTTCTTTCATTGGTTTTCCTTCGACGTGTTCTACGAAGTTTTCGCTGAACAAATCGATGGAGAAGTGAGCAACTGATCCTGCTTTGGATGCCGGGATATCTGATGCGTCGCCGATAGCAAAAATATTGTCATATTTCTTTGAAAGTAGTGTGGTCTTGTCGACTGGCACATAATTCAAGTCGTTTCCAAGACCTGATCTAGCTATGAAATCAGCACCCATGTTTAGTGGCACGGTTACGAGCAAATCGAATGGGATTTCACGTTCGTCCATCGAAACAATTTTGGCTTCTTCGTTGTCAACACTTTCAATCATGAAATCTGGCTCAAGATTTATTTTGCGCTCGTCGAGCATATTTCCAAGAGCGGCACTTGCAACTGGTTTTGTGAATGCACCTTCAAGTGGTGTTGCGTAAGTAATTTCAACCTTGTCACGCATTCCTTTTTCTTCAAAGAATGCGTCAGCTAGGAAACAAAATTCAAGTGGTGCAACTGGGCATTTGATTGGCATTTCAGTGACATGAACAACTAATTTGCCACCTTCCCAAGTGCGTAGCTTGTCGCGAAGTGCGGTCGAACCTTCAAGTGTGAAGAATTCGAATACTTTTTCGTTCCAAAGTTCGCCATCCATACCAGGTGTCTGGTCTGGTCGTGGCGATGTGCCTGTTGCAATAATTAAGTAGTCGTAGTCAAGAGTGGTGCCGTTCTTTAGCGAAACAGTTTTCACTTCAGCATCTACTCGATCAATTTCAGTCAGAATCAATTCAATACCAGAAGCGAGGTATCGCTTTCGGCTCTTCACAAGTTCTTCTGGTTGGTAGACACCAAATGGCATGAGCAACAAACCTGGTTGATAAATATGTTTGTTATCTTGATCAACCATTGTGATTGACCATTCTGATTTGGATAGTTTTTTACGTAATTTATTGGCTGCCATTGTGCCAGCGGTTCCAGCACCTAGGACTACTAATTTCTTCACTTTAGTTTCTGAAGTCGAACTTGCCGCATGACAGGTTCGTTCAGACCTCCTAAATCGGAGATTACCCCTAGGGGTATTAGACATGTCAGGGCAAAAAGTCCTCAATTTGTGACAAATGCGTACGCTACGCGGGTGCAAAAACCTATTTTTATCCGTGAAATCAACGGTCTTCGAGTAATCGCAGCCTTCATTGTCCTAGCTGCTCACTATTCAACAATTTCTGGTCTTACATCGGGTATCAGCCTTTTCTTTGTAATCACAGGATTTCTAAGTGGTGCAAAAATCAAGCGTGCGATTGCAGCGGGTGAAAAATTAAACTTTTGGCCGGATGTGCGAAGTTCTCTTTGGAGACTTCTATTACCTATGCACCTTGTCCTTCTTGCGATTTCAATTTGGATTCTTTCCTCAGTTGATGTGATGCACAGAGCAGCATGGATGAAATCCATTTTTGCTATGAGCCTCGGCTACGGAAATATATATGAAGTTGCGAACACATCGGATTATTGGAATCGCGAAACAATCCTTAGCCCATCTATGAGTCTTTGGGCCATGTCAGTACTCGTCCAATACGCAGTTATTTTGGGTGTTGTTAGATATGTGATTTCTCGGTTGCTGATCAAAATGAGTCCATCGACTCGTCAAATTAGTTTCATAGCAATTGGAGCACTTGCGCTTGTTCTCAGCATTCTTGATGCCATCATGTTTGACGGTACAACCGCATATCACTTCAGCACAATTAATTGGACCTGGGCATTCTTGGTCGGATTAGTTATAGGTGGAATGAACTGGAGATATGGCAAGCGAAAATTCGAAATGCGAATTGCAGAAGTTTTATTTTTTATAATTTTTGTTTTGGGAATCTTGCCTATCTTCGGGTTAGAGCCAATTGGAAGTTGGATTAGATTCGCATTTGCGGTCTTAGCGGCTATTACTCTTCTAGCACCCACATCTGGCGAGACATTTTTCCAACAAATTCTCAATACTGAATTTATGCAAAAGCTCGGATTCCTCACATTCGGTATTTACTTAATTCATTGGCCATTGATGATTATCTACCGGTATTACACCGATGCGAATCGTGATCGATTGATTCCGAATTTTGTAACTCAGCATAATTTAGCAGAAAACAACCAGATGAATATTTATTCAGCTCTTGGTTTGACTTTGTTATCAATTGGACTTGCTTGGGCATTGCAAAAACTAGTTGATTTAATTGTGAACAAAGTTGGCGGTCTTGCAGAGCCAAAGCGGGCTATGGTTCAGATTGGTTCTTTTGCACTTGTTCCACTTCTAGTTTTCACACAGCAAAGTGCAAACCTTGAAGGATCTTCGGACGTATATAAAGATTTAGTTCCTTCGCTAGAAACTGCTGTACAAGATATCCCAAGCTATGTGAGATACGATTGTCAACCAGGAGTAGTTGAAATTTGTAACTACGGAAACCAAAATGCAGACAAGACAATCGTGATTGTCGGCACTTCAACCGCTGGTCAATGGTTCGATGCGGTTATTCCATCAGCCGACAAATACAACTGGAAAATTCAGGTAATGGTTAAAGAGGGTTGCACTCACGCAACATCAAACCTTTCTGATTTTTGCGATAATTGGCGAGAAGAAGTAGTTTCGAAACTTAAAGAGTCAAAACCTGATCTTGTTGTCATGGAGTCAACACATGCTAATTTGGAAGCCACAAAAGAGGAACTTTCAAAGCGAGATCAAAAAATCTTGAAACCACTAGTTGCTGCTGGAATACCAATCATGGGAATTCGCAGCACACCTCGCTTTAGCTTCTTTATACCTGAGTGCATTGCAGCGAATGCGGATTATCAAGAAGTTTGTGGAATTGGTGCGTCTGAGTTTTATTTAACTTCTGAAGAATTCAGTTCAGTCGTAGATGAAAGCCAATTTGTAGAGTTAGTGGACCTGACTTCAACAATTTGTCCAGATGGATTCTGCTCCCCAGTAGATAAGAATGTCATTAGATATGTTGACGAAAAACATTTCACTAAGAGTTATTCAACAACCCTTGCTGATGATTTGGAGCCGTACTTGCTAAAGGCACTTGGTCTTCGCTAAAAACCTCTCCAGTATGAGTTTGGTTTGCAGGACTTGCAAGCCAAACGAGAAGTTCGGCTAATTTTGTGGGTGCGCTTGAATGGTCTGCATTGACTGTGTTTATCAAAATACCGCGCCGTTTCCAATGCCATTTGAGCGCTACTTCTTGAACCCAAAGTTTCAATGCCATTTGACTAGAAGTGTAGGTTTGATAGGCCAGCGCTGGAGTGAGTTCAAGAATCTGTTGCGCAATTTTTAGGGATTTCTTTTCATTGGAATGCAACATGCTCTCCACGAGTTCCGCAGATGTTTCATCACAACTTTCATAGTAATTCAAAATGCAAATACGCGGAGAATCACTTTTTTTCAGTTCATCATACAAACCTTCAATAAATTGCGTGATGCCAAAGAAATTCATTGAGATGGAAATCGGTTTGTTTGCACTGGTTTTAATTGTGGAAATAATTCCGTCAATCGGTGATGTATCAAATTCCAAAACCTTTTCGATGGCTTCAAGCCTTCCAGCTGTTGTGCTGAAATCTACGTTGATATCTCCCCCGTGGGCATCAATGCGAATGACTTTGCCACCTATGTTTTGGATATGTGAAACAACTGCTGAACCAACAGTTGAACTCGATCCAATAACTAAATATTTCCGCACCACGAACAGAGGCTAAATACAATTAGTCGGCCCGTGCTTGAGCCAAAAGACCTTATTTACCTATTCAATACAGAAATTTAAATCATGAAATTTGAGTCAAGAAAGTCACTACTGCATGAGCATGCATTGCCCGAAGTAGGTCTACATGTTCAAATCGATCTATGGTGCTGGTCCAATCGTATCCACAAATTGCTTGAAATTGTCCTTTAGATATTTGTAGCACCATGTTTGGGTGTGAGTTTTGGGCCATTGGTCCACTTCCGAGATTTTGAGGTATCCCTCAACCCGTCACCCTTCAGTTCCACCGTGCTCGGTTGCCGGTTGCCGGTTGGCGCGTTAGCTTGCTGAAAGTCATCGACTAACGCCTTCTTGAACTCATCTCTGAGGACGGTTTTTGTTGCTATTTTGCAACTCGCGAAATCTAGCGGTTAAGCCTGTCAATTTGAATAAACATTTAAAGTTGCCCCTTAATCTGAATGAGGTGCGAAATGGTTTACCCAGAAATAAATTATGTAGCGGTCCTAGTGGCTGCACTTGCAAACTTCGTGGCTG
>JAHEEQ010000071.1 GCA_024640585.1 Micrococcales bacterium | reverse complement strand
GCGTTGCGTCGAACTGCGATATCGAGGCCACCAAAAGTCTCTTGATCGGATTTTCCGTCAACCACTTCTTTAGCGAGCATGATCATGCCTGCACATGAACCATATACAGGCATACCAAGAGAAATACGTTTGCGAATAGGAATAAGTAGATCGAATGCAATTGCAAGCTTGCTCATTGCCGTTGATTCTCCGCCAGGAATAACGAGCGCGTCAACGGTTTCTAAATCTAGTGAATTCTTAACTAAAGTGACACTGATCGCGCCAGCATCTCGAAGACACTGCGAATGCTCGCGAAAGTCACCTTGAAGTGCAAGAACTCCGATGCGCGGCATTACCAACCACGTTCAGCCAGGCGATGAGGTACCGGAATATCTGAAACGCTAATGCCCACCATGGCCTTACCCAAGCCGCGGGAAACCTTTGCCAAAACGTCGGCGTCATCGAACGCAGTCGTGGCCTTAACAATTGCTGTTGCACGCGCAACTGCTTCGGCAGGTTTGGCTGGGACACCTGGCGCATGATTGAAAATTCCAGAGCCAACAAAAACGCCATCAGCACCTAATTGCATCATCATTGCCGCATCCGCAGGAGTTGCAATTCCACCAGCGGTGAAAAGCACAACTGGAAGTTTTCCTGTTGCTGCAACTTCTTTGACCAATTCATATGGCGCTTGCAATTCTTTGGCTGCTACATATAGTTCGTCTTCACGCAAAGCGCTTAATTTGCGAATTTCTGCTGTGATGGCTCGCATGTGTGTGGTTGCGTTTGACACATCTCCCGTGCCAGCTTCACCTTTAGAACGAATCATCGCAGCGCCTTCATTAATACGGCGGAGGGCTTCACCAAGATTCGTTGCACCACATACAAACGGCACAGTGAAGTTCCACTTGTCAATGTGATTTGCATAATCTGCGGGAGTCAAAACTTCGGATTCATCTATGTAGTCAATGCCAAGAGTTTGCAAAATTTGAGCTTCTACGAAGTGGCCAATGCGAGCCTTTGCCATAACTGGAATGGTTACAGATGAAATGATTTGATCGATCATGTCTGGATCAGACATTCGAGCAACTCCACCTTGAGCCCGAATATCGGCAGGTACTCTTTCGAGAGCCATAACGGCCACGGCTCCCGCATCTTCAGCGATTTTGGCCTGTTCTGCATTAACAACGTCCATAATGACGCCGCCTTTGAGCATTTCCGCCATGCCGCGTTTTACGCGGGCTGTACCTACAACTGGTTCCTGATTACTCACAGCATTCCTCTTCCACCCCCATGGGGTGCGCGAAGTCTAAGCGGTTGCTTAAGAACTAGCAGATTCGCTCGGAGTCGGGCTCTTGGTCGTCTTTGGGTACTTGATTGTGTACGAATCGTGGTCTGCAAGTACCAGCCACCAAGCCTTGCCTTTGGCGACCGAAATCTCTTTACCAGCTGGTGTGTACCAACGTGGGAGATCATTAATGGTTGGCCTCTTCCAGATCGCCTTTATGACAGTGCCCTTGGTCAGTACAAACCCAGTTCCACTTCCATAAGTCTTTGGGTACGGTGTAGGCGAAACTGCATGCGTTTTATATGGCAGAGGCATAAGTTTTGTTTGCATCACAAAAACTGTGTCTGTTACTGCGTCCTCTAAGACTTCATCTCCAACCAAAGTTTTAAGGTCATCCTCGTAAACTTTCATTGTCCACTTATTCAAACTCTTACTCCAAGTAAAAGTTTTCTTCGAACCAGGCCATTCGGCTCTAAACCAATTTATGTCTTCTCCAAGGGTGGGCTCGTCTGCGAACTTCCAGCCAATGCGATCTCCAAGTAGCGCAAGCTCAGGTTTTTCGATGCGGCTCAATATTTCTGAGTAAGTTCCAAGTAAGTTGTGTGGAATATATCTTTCGTTATCTCTGTAATAACCTGTAGAACCTTGTGGAGCGCCAACCAATTGCAAGGTGGATTTCCACAAAAATGGTGAAGTTTTAGAAGATGCTCCAGAGTACGCAAGTCCTGGACGGCCAAAAGCTCCCGCTAGGTCGATATCGCTCACTCGTGCACTTCGAATTGGGCCGAGAGTTGTTGGCGCTGTAGATTGAAATACTGCAAAAAGCCGAGTTAGGCCACCTTCAACTGGTTCAACAATCACAACGTCTGCAAGGTTTAGTGACCATTGAGGTCGAGCCTCCGAAACGTCATCGATTTTTACGACCAAAGTTGGCACCGTTTCATCAGCACATTCACCAGTCAATGGTGAAGTCCAGCACTCAACTTCGGTGGATGAGTTCGAAGGTGAACCCGATGGGGTTGCAGCGGTGTTGGAGCAGGCTGCAAGAAATATCGCAACAAATAAAAATACCAATTTTTGTTTCATATCTCCCACTTCCTAAAGAGAACTTAACGCATTTGGAACGCGGTCATCTAGATCCACGGTAGTTGGAGCCTTGGTATGACCTGCTAATCTGAATAATCGTACTGCAGTCCTTGCATGTAGGAGCAGTGACGCACCGACTGCATCATTATGAAATCTTCGAGCCAACTGGACTCGTTTAGAAGCTCGTGTCAAATCGAAAATCATTGCAGCGCTTTGAGTTGAGTCCATGAAAATTGCAATACTCCCTTCTTCGCTGAAGGTATTTGCAAGTAGTTCCGTTAATGCACTTTCTGCACTTAAATAATCGCGAAAAGAATTTTCAGAAGCAGTAAGGATTTCTTCCAATGCGATCTTAAATTGATTCGCCACATCCGGTTCTAGTTTTTGAGCCGCAACAATTCGCGCTACGGCTGTTGCTCTTAGCGCAAGATGTTGGCGAAGCGAATTTAATGCATTATCCCTGCGAATATGCGTTCTATCGAGTCGAGCTGCCAAGCTTGCAAGTTTCCACCCAAGATAAATCAGGGCAAAAAGAATCAAGGAAATTGTCGGAAGATTCATTGATCAAATGCCAATCTACCCATAATTTGCCCGCGTAAATCTTCTGCAACTTTTGGCTGGTTCAAAGCGATAGTCTCGTAAACATCTATAAGCGCAGTTGCAACAATCCCCCAGTCAAAAGTTTGCACTCTCTCGTAAGCCGTTTGAACGCGTTGCTCAACCTCAGCAGGATTTGCAATAGTTTGGCGAATCGCATCAGCGAGGCTTGTGGCATTCTCGTTTTCAAACAATTGTCCACACTTACCAAAATCAAGAACTCGGTTGAACGCCGCCAAATCACTAGCGATGACTGGAGTACGGCATGCCATTGCTTCAAGCAGAACAATTCCAAAGGATTCACCGCCAGTATTAGGCGCAACATACATTCCGGCACTCTGCAACATTTTGGCTTTATCTTCGTCAGATACTCTGCCCAAGAATTTCACTCGACTTTGTAAGTCGTCACGAAGCTCTTTAATAGCAGCTTTTTGTTCCCCAGGTCCCGCCACGAGCAAATAGTGGTTCGGAAATTCATCTGCAATTTGGGTGAATGCATTTAGCAATACGGCAAAACCTTTTCGGTTCTCCTCAAATCTGCCAAGAAACGCAATTGCATTGAGATCGCGATTACCATTGAATGGCGCTACATCAAAAGGTTTGGCATCGATAAACGAATCCACATGCACACCATTCGGTATCAACACAGCGTCACCTCCTACGTGTTCCACCACGGTGTTTCTTGCCAATTCACTTACCGCAACTCGGGCTGCAAGTTTCTCTAGAACTGTTTGTGCAAGTCCGTAACCTGCACTCAAAATACGAGATCTGTCCATGGCTGAATGAAAGGTGCCAACAACTGGCCCACTCGCAGACCAGCAAGCTAAGGCAGATAAAGACGGTGTCAATGGTTCATGAATATGAAGTACATCGAAGTTTCCAATATTTATCCAACGCTGAACTCTTTTTGTCGCTTTGTAACCAAAGGTTATTCGAGCAACTGATCCGTTATATGAAATTGATATTGGGGCTCCACCAGAAGTCACCCACGGAGGTAAAACAGATTCATCGGATGTTGGTGCCAAAACATTTACTTCGTAACCCCGCTCCATAAGCTCAAGTGCAAGGTCTCGAATATGAATCGAGACTCCACCAGGAACTGCCCAGTCATATGGGCAAACAATGCCTATTTTCATTTTGGGTCTTCCAGATTTCTCGGCATATCTACCCAGATCTTTTGCAGCATGTGCCAATTTTCAGGATGTTTGCTAATTATGTCTTCAAAAATATGTGCGAGATTCTGGGTAACGATTTCCGGATTTTGAGTAGAGAGATCCAGGCTAGGTGAAAAATCAATAATAGTTTTGCCATTTTCTTCAAAAACAGCAGCTGGAATAATTAAGGCGTTATTTTCAATTGCTAGTTTTGCCGCCCCGAGTGGCATTTTTGCAATGTGACCGAAAAAGTTCACCTCAATCCCATGATGGGACATATCACGGTCTGTAACCAAACCAGTTAGCTTTCCCGACTGAAGAGCATTTGCTAGAGCAACACTTGGAGGCACTTTCCCACCTCGATGCGCAATGATTTCGATTTTTCTCTTGAGTCTGTGTCTCGTGAATTCATCGAATAGTTCAACTGGTCGCAGTCGTTCAGCAACTGTTGTTATGCCTCCGAATTTGTCAGCTACATATGCACCGGCTAAATCCCAATTCCCTGAATGCGTTACTGCCAATATGACGCCTGTACCTGCTTTGAGTGCATTCGCTAGCTCATCTTCATTTCGCATGACTACTGCGCTTTCAAGATAGGCATTCGAACGTTTAGGCAACGCAAACATCGAGACCCAATAACGCATGTAAGAATTTAGTGCACTTTTTGAGACCTCAATCACTTTCGAATCGTTTATATCCAAATTCAAAACGCGCGCGATATTAAAAACTAGTCGCCTTACACCCGCGCCTTGCTTTTTGAATGTTCGCTTAGATGCAAATCTCGCAATCAATTGTAATAAACTATCTGGAAGATATCCGAATGTTGCCCAAGCGATTTTGAATCCAAGAACAACACTTCGTTCTTGAAAATTCATTAATGCACCGACTTAAGAACATGGCTAATGCGTTGAAAAACAGTAACTACACCTAGAGCTGCGATTAAACCAAGTGCAATCTTTATTGATAAAGTGAAACCGAAAGCCGACGCAAGAGTCGCCATTCCGAGAAGAAGTACGCGCTCGCCTCGTTCTAAAATTCCAACATTGCAAGGAATATTGATGGCTTCAGCCTTAGCGCGGATATAGGGAATCAATCCACTAACCGCCATTGACAAAAATCCAAGGTAAGTTGCTGTTGCATCTTCATTCAGAATCGCCCAATAAGTAAAGGCTATGAAGAGAGAAAAATCTGTTACCCGATCCATAACACTGTCTAGAAATGCACCAGTGAGAGAAACAGAATTCGAAAGTCTTGCCATCGTTCCATCCAGCAAATCTGCAGCAACAAGCGGAACTAACAACCCCAAAGCGAGTGCAAATTCGCCATTTGGAATTGTCAATAACGCTATCAAACTCGAGGTTAGAGCCCCAAGCACCGTAACGTGATTCGGACGTAAACCAATCTTCAATAATCCCGTCGCCAAAGGGTCAACTATTTTTGCTGCAATTGCACGAGACTTTTGGTTATCGAGCATCGTCCCACGCCTTTGCCAATATTTGTCTGGTTTCTTCAAGCAATTGTGGCAAAATTTTTGTGCCACCAATTACTGGCATGAAATTTGCGTCTCCAGCCCAGCGCGGGACTACGTGTTGATGTAGATGACCAGCTATACCAGCCCCAGCCTGACTTCCTTGGTTCATTCCAATGTTGAACCCATGTGCGCCAGAAGTTGCGCGTAGCACTCGCATCGATTGCTGAGTTAGCGAACTTATCTCCGCAGCCTCGGAAG
>JAHEEQ010000069.1 GCA_024640585.1 Micrococcales bacterium | reverse complement strand
TCCAATGCATCATGAATGTCGGTTGGACCCCACTTCATTGAGACGATTGATGACGCCGCATCTCTGCCATCACGAATCATGTGAATCAATTTCATATCTGGAAATACAGAATGTAGCGCTTCAGCTCTGCGGACATTTCTCGGTGTCGTGTCCACCCAACGATTTTTGTTCTTAGAAAGAATGTAAGGGTCAATCAAATCAGCAGCTAATTGACGTGAAGCCGCAACTGAGTCATCTTTGTAATTGTGATTGAAAACATTTAGTGCAGTTTCTAATTGTTCGTTTGAAACGGTTTCATGTAATCCTTTGATCACATCCTGTCGCTTCCATTGTCTGCCGTACCAAAACCCGCGCATACGTTTGTTAAACGCAGACAGCTGCGTGAGATTTCCCCGCTTCAAAGCAAGTAATTCTTTTTTCAAAAAATCAATTTCAGGATGTGCAATATCGCAAAGTCCGCCTCGATCTGTGATAAACCACATTTCAGCTGGCTTCACACATCCAATTTCATTGTGGCGTCCAAGCAATCGTTTTCCAACAACTGTGGTGCCACTTCGACTTACTCCACCGACGAATATTGGGCGCGACAAACTAGACATAACGCCAGCCTGAACTCGATTCACCTTTCATCAAAACACCTTTGATGAACCACTTGGTTGGCGTCCAAATAAAAACTGCATTTTGTTCCCAGTCTTTCGCAAGTGACATAACTACCTCGCCAACATCGCCAACTACACCGTAGCCATCCTCGCTCCACTCTTCTTCTGTTCCAGACGCAGGATCGAATCCACGTGTGTAGAAATAGTTAAGCCCAAGTTTTTCGAGTTGCTCACCAAGGATTTGGTGCCGCTTCTCATTTTCTTCATCAGAGAGTGGTCTGCTCTCTGGATTGCAGGCAGTCAAAATCCAAACTTCGTTTTCAGTAAAAGGCCAGTCGCCGAAAGAATCTGCCTCAACCTGCTCGAGCAACTTCACCCCATTTGGTAAGTGTGCCTCGACGTGGGTTTGCATATAAGCCGACCATGGATACGAGTGCAGGTTCACTCGTTAAGTATCCCAATGGCTAGGTTCAAGTGCACTCACGACCTACACTTTGACAGGCCAAATATGTGGATGAGGTGAGAAGAGTTGCGGCGGTTAATCCTGCACATAGGTAAGTCCAAGACCGGTACTTCCACTTTTCAACAATCCATCGAATTGAACAAGCACTTACTTGCCGCGAATGGCATCAATGTGCCTTCATTTTTGAAGGACCCAAATCATTCTCAATTGGCATTAGCTTTCAGCCAAAACCCTGGCGTTGTAGCCCGTGGCATGGGCATCAACACAGAAGAAGATCGCAGCGAACTTCGCCACCATTTAGGTCAACAATTTGAAGCTTACGTAACCGATGGAACTTGGCTGATGACCAGTGAACACATCGGCACTCGCCTTCGCACCAGCGAAGAAATTAAAGCTTTGCTCGAATTCTTGCGTCAATATTTCGACCAAGTTGACGTGATTGCAGTCGTGCGTAGACCAGATGATTTAGCCGCTAGTGCATATGCGGAATCGATTAAGGCTGGTCGAACATGGAACTTCGATGTTTCGTATGCAAACAAAGCGCGCCGTTCTTACTCGCACGCTGCATTTGCCGCCATTTGGAAATCACAACTTCCCGCCAACACAACTTTCACGCTTCGTCCATACCTTGCAAGTCGCGCAAACAACGACTTAATTGATTTCATTTTGAAATTTGCTGGAATTAATCCACATTTGCGAAACAGCTTTGCTCCAGTCGAGACTTTGAATGAATCTATGTCAGTTGAAGCGATTCAATTCTTGCGATTTGTAAATCCAAGTTTTCCACCTGGTGCCCTAACAAATCGTTTGCGTCGTAAGTTAATTGGTGCACTAGCTGCATACAAAGGCAACAAAGTCACCTTGACTCCAGAAATTGGTCAGTTCCTAGTTGATAATGATTTGGTTTTTGGCGGATTGAATCCGCGCGACTTTATGGGCGATGCACTTTGGAGCGAATGGTTTGCACTCCCCCGAGTTGCCACCAAAACATGGCCAGCTCTTGATGATGCGCTCACAAATGAGCTGCATGAATTTTGCAAAGCGCATGGAGTTCCAACCGATCGCGCTCGAGCAAATTTGCTAGATGGAATCGATGTCGTAAGTACAGTTAGAAATAAAGTAGTTCGACTTATTCGTTGGTAGTTGGATTCAAAGGTTCGTTTTCGCGTTTAACTCTGAAAGCATTCCAAACTGCGACTACGTCTAGTCCAACAATCGCAATTGCCATAAACCATGCGCCACTTGAATTCGCTGCAATCGCAATCCATGTCATCAGAGTGCTTGAAAGGGCAACAAACACATACACAAATCCACGACCTATTCGGTTTGGCACAAAAGACAGGGCTAGGGCAATGAAAGCGCCTGAAAATCCGCCAAGGATTAGGAGTGAGACCAATAGGGCGAGTGATTCCATAGGTTCAGCCTAAATCGGAACAGGGTGGACAACTAGGCTTAAGGTGTGGCTGACGCTGAAAAATTAGTTTGGATAGACCTTGAGATGACAGGTCTAGACCCTGAGCGACACGTAATCGTTGAAATTGCGTGCATCGTTACTGACGCAAACCTAAATCCCCTGGATGAAGGCGTGAGCTACGTTATCGTCGCGACTGAAGCCCAGCTTGCACTTATGGATGAAGTTGTGATCAACATGCATACAAAGTCTGAACTACTTCCAGAAATCCCGAATGGCATTTCACTTGAGGATGCCGAACAACTCGTTTTGACTTACATAAAACAACATGTGCCTGAGCCAAAGAAGTCTCCGCTTGCTGGTTCCTCAATTTATGTGGATCGTATGTTCCTGAACAAATACATGCCGACACTCGACAACTACTTGCACTATCGATTGGTCGATGTATCAAGCGTGAAAGAACTGGCACGTCGCTGGTATCCGCGAGTTTATTTTTCATCCCCAAGCAAAGAGGGCAACCATCGCGCACTTGCCGACATTGCAGATTCGATTCGCGAATTGAATTACTATCGCAAATCTGTTTTCGTTGAAGGTGATGGTCCGGATTTGAAAACCGCAAAAAATATTGCTGCAAACCTTGGATCCCAAAAGTCAGAATAAAGGCAGGTTTTAGCCTCGCCTTCGCAAACCATTACACTTCGCACCGCTTGCTCGAAAGAGTTTGCATGGTGGGTGTAGTTCAGCTGGTAGAACACCTGGTTGTGGTCCAGGATGTCGCGGGTTCGAGTCCCGTCACTCACCCCAATTAAGCGGTACAGAAATGTGCCGCTTTTTCTTTTACCAAAAATTAGGTCTTTCTTCACTTACTTTTTTATGTGTTGCAGATTACAGTTCGTTCACAGATGTTCACATCATTGCACAAATGTGCAGATGTCGAGAAAGGGCGATCATGACCAAATTTGTTTATGACTTCACAGAAGGTGATCGCTCGATGAGCGACCTGCTTGGCGGCAAAGGTGCAAACCTTGCGGAGATGACAAAACTTGGTCTACCGGTTCCCCCGGGATTCACAATTACGACAGATGCTTGCAGGGCGTATTTGCAAGCAGGAAAAGATCCTGCAGGACTTGGTTCGCAAATCGGAACTGCCCTCGCTGCAACTGAAGCTCGTTCTCGTCGGCACTTTGGTGATGAGACAGATCCACTTCTAGTTTCTGTTCGTTCTGGTGCGAAATATTCAATGCCGGGAATGATGGAAACTGTTTTGAACATTGGCTTGAACGACGAAACTGTGAATGGACTTGCAAAAGTAACAAACAACGAGCGATTCGCACTCGACTCCTACCGCCGCCTTATCGCAATGTTTGGGAAAACAGTTTTAGGCATCAACCCAGAACATTTTGAAGATGCACTGCACAAAGCTAAAGAATCAACCGGCGCAAAACACGATTACGAAATCACTGTTGATCAGCTAAAACAATTAATCGCTGAATTCAAAGACATTGTTGTAAATCAAACCGGCGAAGAATTTCCACAAGATGTTCACGCACAATTAGATCTAGCTATCAAGGCAGTCTTTAACTCTTGGAACACAGACCGCGCAAAGCTTTACCGCCGTCAAGAACATATTCCAGAAGATCTTGGAACTGCCGTAAACGTTGTGACAATGGTTTTTGGCAACCGTGGTGAAAATTCTGGAACTGGAGTTGCTTTCACTCGCGACCCTGCTAGTGGAGTTTCTGGCGCATATGGCGATTGGCTAACAAATGCGCAAGGTGAAGACGTGGTTGCGGGTATTCGTAATACCGAAAAACTTGATGACATGGACAAAACAGTTCCACAGGCGCACAAACAACTTCTCGAAGTGATGTCAATTCTTGAAAATCATTACCGGGACCTTTGTGACATCGAGTTCACAGTTGAAGACGGCAAACTTTGGATGTTGCAAACTCGCGTTGGTAAGCGAACTCCGGCGGCGGCTTTTCGCATTGCAGTTCAGCTAGTTGAAGAAGGTTTAATTTCTCAAACAGAGGCGCTTCAACGAGTGACTGGTGCGCAACTTATGCACTTGATGTTCCCTCGATTTGTTGACACTTCAAGTTACACGCGTCTCGCAAAAGGAATTGCGGCATCTCCAGGAGCCGCTGTTGGGCACATCGCATTCTCTGCAGAACGGGCAGTTGAACTTGCTGAAACCGGTATGAAAATTATTTTGGTTCGAAAAGAAACCAACCCAGATGATCTTGCAGGAATGGTGGCAAGTGTTGGCATTTTGACTAGTCGTGGAGGCAAAACTTCGCACGCCGCTGTGGTTGCACGCGGTATGGGTAAGACCGCAGTTTGCGGTGCTGATGATTTGACCGTTGATGTACACCATCATGTGGTGACAACAAGCGACGGGAAAACCTTGATTGAAGGCGACTTGATTTCCATCGATGGAACAACCGGTGAAGTTTTTGCGGGCGAGGTTCCAGTAACTGCATCTGCCGTAACTCAATACTTCAACGGCGAATTGACTCCACAAGAAATCATGGCAGACCCACTTGTACGCGCGGTCGATCACTTAATTTTCCATGCTGACTCCGTTCGTCGCTTGAAGATTCGTGCAAATGCTGACAACGGTGAAGATGCAGCTCGGGCTCGTCGTATGGGCGCAGAAGGTATTGGTCTTGCGCGCACCGAGCACATGTTCTTGGGCGCGAGACGTGAACTTGTTGAAAGACTCATCTTGGCTGAAAATGAAACAGACAAAAAGCACGCTCTTGATGCATTGCTGCCATTGCAAATTCAAGACTTCACTGAAATTCTAGAAGCCATGGATGGATTACCTGTAATCGTCCGCCTTATCGATCCACCACTTCATGAATTCTTACCTGACTACACAGACTTGTCAGTGAAAGTTGCATTACAAAGAAGTACAAACTCGATTCAAGAATCAGACGAACAACTTTTGCAGGCTGTAAGTCGAATGCATGAAGCAAATCCAATGCTTGGCTTGCGCGGTGTTCGTCTTGGAATCATGTTCCCTGGATTGTTTGGTTTACAAGTTCGCGCAATTGCAGAAGCAACTGCCGTGCGCTTACTTGAAAAGGGCCATCCACATCCAGAAGTTATGGTGCCATTAGTAGCAACAGTTGCAGAACTAGAACCAATTCGAAAAGAAGCCGAGGGAATCATCGCGGAGGTTGCAGCCAAATTTGGTGTGGAATTGAATATTCCAATCGGCACCATGATCGAACTTCCTCGAGCTGCATTAACAGCCCATCGCATTGCGCGCGCTGCTGACTTCTTCTCCTTTGGAACAAATGACCTCACCCAAACCACTTGGGGATTTAGCCGAGATGACGTGGAAGCTGCGTTCTTTAACGAATATCTAGAGCGGG
>JAHEEQ010000067.1 GCA_024640585.1 Micrococcales bacterium | reverse complement strand
GGTTAATTTTAAGACTTTTCGCACTGTCTTGTCACTGTATTAACTGTCTTTTTGATTGTGTTCAGACTGCGCTCTAACCTTGTTGAAAAGTGGTCAAGCGTCTGTTTAAGCGACTGTTGTCGATGCACTAGCCAGAGTCAATTTCTCGCCCAGACTCGTGAAATATTGCTCAGCTGATTTTGTTGGCACGAGGTACTTTGTACGACGATTTGTTCCTTCAAAAATTTGATCAATCAAATTGGCTTCGCGTAAGTCATCCATTTTGCGATGCAAGGTCGCTGGTGAAGCGATGTTGCTAAGCAACATTGCTTTGGTGACCGTCATAGGCTCACCTTTAGAGTGAGCAACAGCAATTTCATCCAGCAAGCGCAGTGCGGTCGTGTCAACAGTAGCCACCGCGCTAACGCCATCAATAGCGTTGACAAGGTTCAAAAAACGAAGATATAGATTACGTGTATTCATATGTCAATTATGTGACTTTTGGGGAGCGATAGCAATTAAATAAGAACAACCATGCATCACTCATGGCTTTTATCAACGCTGGCTTATGAATAGCTTTGAAAGTTTTATCAACAAACTAGCAGCAGCCAGTACCAACACTGTGCCAGTCCAATCACCGATTGCCATGACCATTGAGTTAAAGACGAAGTTGTCACTCACACCATTCCAATAAAACCACAGCTGATGCAACGTTGCGCTGATCGCCGCAAACAAGACGGTGATGATGAAGAAGACTTTAGGTGTGAGCCCTTCTAAGTCGCCACCTAGTTTCAGAACATCAACAGCGATTGTTCTTGCAAGCAATGGCGCGAATCCTGAGATCAGACCTGTGCCGATTTCAAACAAGTTATCGGGGTGTTCGCTGCCCAGATAGTTGACTGCAATTGAGCCTAATGCAACGCCAATGGCACCATATTCAAACATCACGAGCACTAGCAATAGCCTGAGTCCGCTCGGCAAGAACACCCAATTTACACCGTGTGCAAATTTCAGATGCGAAAACAAATAACTGTTTAACTGAAACGCATAAAAATAGCCGAACGCGCAAACCAAGCAAATCATCAGTTTTGCTTGGAAGCTCAGATCTCCATTGAGTTCTTGTGGTGGCATGTGGATCATCATATTTGAGATCTGCATACCAATGTATACACATCAATATCGAAACTATTTGCAATAGCCGGTAATAACCAATTTTGCGAAGTTTTAGGGGTAAGCTCATCTCAGAGTTGACCGTCTCTTTTCGCGACGGTCAATAGTGAGCATCCATAGGGGAAAATTATGAGCAATGAATTTGAAGGTACTTATCACTCTTTGGTCATCGGATTTATTCCTGAAAACAACAGAAGCGAACACATTTCAACTGGCGATCCTGATAGCAGTGGCACCAAAGAAATTTATCTGGAATTCCATGACGACTTAGTTCACGTACGAGATGGATTCAAATCATTCAAAATTTCTTATGGTCGACGACTAATATGGCTTGAGAGCTCATCTATCTGGAAAGACATTGCCACTTACGCAGAAAAGACATTCAAAACAAAAAAATACAAACTAAGCCCTCGGCGCTTGGCTCGGTGCTTTTTAGTGCCACAAGGAGAAGCAGAAAACTACACGGGAATTTTGAACGTAGCAGACCCACGGGATTGCGGCGAATTCCACAACGAAGAAGGACAACACAGTGGCAAGTACTTCGTCAAATATGAATTTTTTGATAACGATGAATACTTAGACGAGAACGTCTACGTGATTCAATGATGAAAATAGTGTTGATAAGTCAACCTATTTACACTCCAGATCACAATTGATTCAGGGCTTGTTCGACTCAGAGCTGATCGTCTCTTTTCACGACGGTCATGTCCTTTTAAATGACATTTATCGAGATGACCCGCAATGAAGTTCACCGATGCCGAACTAGCCGATCTACACAAACAGAGCTTGAATAATCAAGAACGGATTCTTCAAGCGAAAAACTGTTGCTGCTTTGGCTGCTTGGCTTGCTATCCCTCTTCGGAGGTTGTCAGCTGGCTCATTAACAAAGATGAAAAAACTGCTCTGTGCCCACAGTGCAAAACTGACAGCGTTTTAGCCATAAACGAATTCAAACCGATTTCCAAAGAGATCTTGAAAGCGATGGAGGCAAGATACTTTGGCGTCATTGGGAAATACACGGGAAAACTCAAAGGTGAGTTCAACACCTTTACAGAGATGTTCAACGCATCCCAAAAGCCAAAAAGTTAGATGGCTTAAAGCACGCCAGATTGCCAATCACTTCGGCAGTAACGTTTGAATCTCTTTATCTAGTGACTGTAGACATGCCCATTGACCAGCCTGTATCGCAGAAGTTTTATCAGCCAGTTGCTTCTATGACAACCGCCCAGACAGGGCATCAGCTTTGATCACTGAATCAGATCCTATAACTTACGAAGCTAAAGAAATACTCATGTCAGAGTTAAACGTCTTGCTTTGTGCCAGTCACGCTGACGAAACAATGGTCTGCACTTTCCAATGATTGAAAATTGGATGCGAGGTGGTTCGTGTGAACTATTTCGTAGACTCACGCAATCTGACCTTCTCAGTTCGTACCCAAACAGCCCTTGCCTTTAAGCGTGAAGCGATTGCTGGGTAGTCGAATTCTGGATGCTCAATCATGACATCAGTCGCGAAGCGACCACGTGCCGCATTTTCAGCAATCAACTCGTATTTGCGCAATGATCTGAACGTGATCTTGCTCATGATGATTCGGTCATCGAGTTCAAGTGGTTGCGCTGTTTTTTTAGGAGCATTCGGGTCAAGCACTCCTGAATAGCTAGCACTCAAGTTAGCTTTTGCTCCAAGACGCCACAACTCCCAGTTTGGCTTTGCAGCTTTCAACCATAACAAACGAAGTCCTTTGAACATCACGTTGGCATGAAGTCGTTTGTTAACGAGCTTGATCTTTGGCTGAGTTTTTCGTTCGATGGCTAGAGCTGTTTGCTCTTTGAGGATTTGAGTGATTTGCTTGATCACATCAGATCTTTTGCCACCGATCGGCACTGAAAGCAAAACAGATGGGCTCAGTCCTTCATCACGCCGTTCGTGCAACAAGAAATTGGTCAATGGTGCAGACAGACTTGCCGCGCCGATGTCTTCATCAGCGTTAAGAGTTGCGACTTGATGAACACGTGGCTTCTTGTACGGATTTCCGAAGAGCTTTAATCCACGCTTCAACCACCAAGTCCTAAACAGCTCTTCACTTACATCGCCAATCAAGTCGTACGTCTTCAAGACTTGATCAAAGTCTGAAGGCAGCAACAACTTTTCAGCCTTACTCAGGCTTTTAGTTCTGAACTTTCTAGCGAGTTCATAGCTTGGGCTAAGGCGTAGAAATTCAAACATCAGTTGAAAGCCAGCAGTTGGCTGCACGTGCCAGTCAGCAGTACTGAAATCACCCCCTCGAAGCACCCATGGCATGCGTTTTTTGGTCATATTGTGTCAACAAATAATTTTCATAAGTTAACAGAATAATAACTTACTTGATGAAACGATCAAAATACATCCATCGACAAAACGAAAGCAAATCAGCCCAAGTTTGATGTCGACAAGTCATTTTTCATAAAGGAACTATCAAATGACAAAAACTAAGCCCTTCATCGCTTCCGCAACCAACGAAGCATTCGCCGCAACCATCACCATGAGCCTCGCAGCACTGAGCGTGACACGTGATTCGTGGGAAAAGAATGAGTACAAGTCAGCAACTGAAAGCTTGTACGCATTGCTCAGCAACACATACGCTGTGTATGAGCAACTGTTCATCAACGCAGTGAGTGACGAAGACCGCAAAACATTGCGCAATCAAATTGCTGACAAGTTGAAAGCTGATGGCGTCAAAGTGCAACTGAACACGACCACGCTCAGCTTGCTGATTCGTTTCGTCTTCAAGAGCGACCGCAAGCGCGTCATGCGTTATCGCTACGCCATTGAAGCTGCGAAGTCTTACGGCATCGCATCCGAAGGCTTGAGCAATTGGCTCAATCAAAAGGGTGGCATTGATGCAGTGGCGAAACTTAAAACAGAAAGCGCCGAGACTATCGAAAAGCGCGAAAAGATCGCTGCAAGCATCGCTGACGTGAACAGCTTGATCGACTTTCGCAAGACTGCACCTCTTGCCAATGTGACGATCCCTAATCTGAAAGCAACATCACGCTCAGTCTTTATTGCTGAACCGTCTATTAACGGGACGTTCAATATCGTCTGCGTCGTTGAAGAAGTAACAGACGCTTTGTACGGCAATCTCGTGAAGTGCGCAGCAGTGCAACACACAGCTGAGAAAGATGAGTCGGCAAAGGTTCAACGTGAGGCTGAAAAATTCATCAATGCCCCAGCCGCCAACGACATTGCTCATGAGAAAGCAGCGTAATGACTACATGCGAGAGCTCCGTGCTCTCGCAATTTAATCTACTAATTATTGAAAGTTACTTATGAAAAATATTCCAGCGCAAAACAAATACGCCCCACAGTCAATGAACGACGTGGTTTTCAAAGATCCTAACGCCGAGTTCTTCTTGAAGAAAATCGCATTGGGCGAAATGCCTTGCACGCACTTGATGCTTCACGGCACGAGTGGGAATGGCAAAACGTGCATTGCTTCAATCATTGCTAAGTCATTGACCAACGATTCAGGTCTGCTGTTGAAGCACCGCATTGATGAATTCTTAAAGCTTGATGATCTCGACGTGATTTTGCACAACACCGTCACGTTTTACGCCACCAAGCCAACTGACCGATGTGTGATCGTGTTTCACGAACTCGATAAGCACAAAGGGAGTCTGGCACGACTGTGGCAAGTCATGGATGAGTATGAAGATAAGTTGATGGTCATCTTCACTACCAACAACCCAACAGACTTTGAAACACCCGTGATCTCACGCTGCGACAAATACGAATTCACGCAGATTTCGCCTAATACGTTTGCAGATCGTGCGCGTCACATTCTGAGTCTTGAAGGGGTGAGTTTGACTAGGGCTGAGGTCATCCACTATCTCACGACGTACACGGGGCACATGTGCGATGTACGTGACTACATGCGCACGATTGACAAGATCATTGCGCTTAAGAAGTTTGGCTGCTTGCCACCTGCACCATCGTCAGCTGCGTTCAACAAACCAGTTTTAGTTATTAGCAAGTAATTACAAGCGTCCCGAAACGGGACGCTTATTAAGGAGTTTTCTATGTTTCCCAAAGCCTACATCTTCACAATCAACCCACAACCGCACATACATGCGAACTTGAAGACTAAGTATTCAGCAAATGTGAGCATCACACCATTCAGTACTTATCTGAAACACCATCCTGATGTTCAGAAGATGATTGAGATTGCTCACTATCAACATCCGAGACCTGTCTATACCGATGTCATTGCAATTCCGAACGTTGATAAAACAGCTCTTTTTGGCGAATTCTTTAAGAAAGGGGATGAAGCGTTTTACATCATTGAATCTGAAGATGACTTGTCAAGGCTTGACGCAATCACCACTGCCATTGTTACCTCGGGTCCTGATTTGAGACGTATCGCAGACAATGCGCCAAACATGTTTGCATCGCTTTTTCATTACGAGGGTGGTGGTGATCACATACACGATCACCAGCATGAAATTATTCACGAGTACTTTATTAAACCGCTTGCACCTCGCTGATAAGAAGCGTCCTGTTTCGGGACGCTTTTTTTTCAATTCATCATCTCGACCGCAGTGCGCATCATCGTCGGCGAGATTTCCACGTAGCGCATCGTGGTTTGTAGTTGTCTGTGACCCAGCAAGTTTTGCAGTACTTTGGGATTGACTGATTTCTCGCTGAGTGATGTCGCAAAGAATCTGCGCCCCGAATG
>JAHEEQ010000061.1 GCA_024640585.1 Micrococcales bacterium | reverse complement strand
GGCCAGGGAATTCATCACATCACTATGACCTCGCCAATGCATCAAAACATATTCGCAATCAGATTTAGCTACTGTTTGAAACATCATCGGGTCTGCTAAACCACCAGATACGTCATTGATGATGCTTACACCAGTGTTAATTCCAAACTCTGCGACTTCTGACTTCATGGTGTCTAGTGAAACTTTTACGTCTGCTTTTAGAAGTTCTTTAATTACAGTATCAATCCGATTGATTTCATCAATAGTTGCAACTCGAGTGGCACCTGGCCTAGTGGATTCTCCACCCACATCAATTACAGAAGCACCTAACGCCAACATTGTGTGTGCCTGCTCAAGAGCGAGGTCTATTTGATCAAATTTGCCGCCATCACTGAATGAATCGGGCGTGACATTCAAGATGCCCCAAATTTCTGGAGTTCTCACGATTAGTAACCGAGCAGTGACATTGCTTCTGCGCGGGTCGCGGCATTTCGCAATTGTCCGCGAACAGCAGAGGTGAGAGTTCGAGTTCCAGGTTGGTTTGCTCCCCGCATAGACATGCAAAGATGTTCGGCATCAACAACAACCAAAACACCACTGGCTTGAAGTTCATTAACTAATGCATCGGCTATTTGCGTAGTTAATCGTTCTTGAACCTGAAGACGGCGCGCGAATACATCGACCAACCTCGCAAGTTTGGAAAGTCCAGTAATGCGACCAGATTCATTTGGAATATAAGCGATGTGGGCATTTCCAAAAAATGGGAGCATGTGATGCTCGCAAAGTGAATTGAAACGAATGTCGCGCACAATCACAAGTTCGTCATGGCCAAGATCGAAAGTGGTGCTCAAAATGTCAGCTGGATCTTGACGCATCCCTGAAACTAGTTCCGCATATGCCTTTGCAACTCGGTCTGGAGTTTTTGTTAGGCCATCTCGATTAGGGTCTTCACCTATTGCAATCAATATTTCCCGAACAGCGCTTGCTATTCGCGTTTGATTCACAACATGATTTTTGTCGTAATGTGGATTGTCAATTGGATCGATTGAACTCATGATTACTCAGAAAGCGAATCGTTCTTAATTGGCATTTCAACTGGAGGCTGATTGCTTGGAACTCGAGCTTCAGATCCTGTCCAAGCCGGGCGAGCAGGACGCAATTTGACTGGTTCGAAAATTCGAGCAACTTCTTCTTTGCTCAAAGTTTCTTTTTCGAGAAGTTCAACAACTAGAGCGTCCAGAACTTCACGATTTTCAACTAGAACATCAAAAGCTTCATGATGTGCAAGATCAATTAACGTACGAACTTCATTATCGATGTCAGCAGCAACTGCTTCTGAGTAGTCGCGCTGATGGCCGAAATCCCGGCCCATGAATACGTTGTCTTGCGAAGTTCCATACTTGACTGCGCCTAACTTTGAAGTCATTCCGTACTGTGTAACCATCGCTCGAGCAACATTGGTCGCCTTCTCGATGTCGTTTGAAGCTCCAGTTGTTGGATCGTGGAAAATTAATTCTTCCGCGGCACGTCCACCTAACATGTAGGCGAGCTGCCCAAGCATTTGGGAGCGAGACACAGAATATTTGTCTTGATCTGGCAAAACCATGGTGTAACCGAGAGCCCTACCGCGAGGCAAAATCGTAATTTTGTGCACTGGGTCGCCACCAGGCATCGCAGCAGCCACGAGTGCGTGTCCACCTTCATGGTAAGCAGTGACTAATTTTTCTTGATCGCTCATAACGCGAGTACGTTTTTGGGGACCTGCAATTACGCGGTCAATGGCTTCATCAAGTTCGTTGTTTGAAATTAATGTGTTATTGGAACGTGCAGTCAAGAGTGCTGCTTCATTTAATACATTTGCCAAATCCGCACCAGTGAATCCTGGGGTGCGTTTTGCAACACCATTCAGGTCAACATCAATTGCAAGTGGTTTGCCTTTTGCATGCACTTCAAGAATTTGCTGACGACCGATTAAGTCTGGAGCTGAAACTCCAATTTGGCGGTCAAAACGACCTGGACGCAAAAGGGCTGGGTCGAGAATGTCTGGACGGTTTGTGGCCGCAATCAAAATTACACCGCCGCCAACTTCAAAGCCATCCATTTCAACTAGCAATTGGTTGAGGGTTTGTTCACGTTCGTCGTGACCGCCACCAAGTCCAGCGCCGCGTTGGCGACCTACTGCATCAATTTCATCAACGAAAATAATTGCAGGTGCCGCAAGTTTTGCTTGTTCAAACAAATCGCGAACACGTGATGCACCAACACCAACAAACATTTCTACGAAGTCTGAACCTGAAATTGAAAAGAATGGAACTCCAGCTTCGCCAGCCACAGCGCGAGCAAGCAAAGTCTTGCCAGTACCTGGAGGGCCGTAAAGCAAAACTCCTTTTGGAATTTTTGCTCCGACTGCTTGGAACCTAGCTGGATTTTGCAAGAAATCTTTTATTTCTTGGAGTTCCTCAACAGCTTCATCGGCGCCTGCTACATCTGCAAAAGTAGTTTTTGGAACATCCTTATTGAGTTGCTTCGCGCGAGACTTGCCGAATGACATTGCACGTGAGCCACCATTCATCTGGCTCATGAAGAAAAACATCAAGAAAATAAGTAGCACTATTGGCAAGAAGTTGATCAGCAGCGTTAGCCAAATGCTGTCGCGTGGAATTTCTACGTCATAACCATCGGTCAATTGACCATCAAACTGAGCAGACTGCAATGCTGAAATAAATTCCATTCCTTGATCAAGAATGTATTCAGCTTCGACTTGTGAACCATCAGTCAAAGTTAAAACAACAACTTGGTCGCGATCTCGCACGATTGCACTTTTAACTTGACCAGACTCAATTGCCGCCATGGCTTTACTGGTTGTGACTTGTGAAGGTCCATTTGCACTTGAAACTAGTTGGGTTGCGACAAAAAACACTGCCACAGCCAAGGCAATCCAAAAAATGGGACCGGAGAAGAAATTGCGCTTTTTCATAGGGGGGTCAGGGTACTCGGTAAACGTGACCGAGGCTCAGCGTGCAGGACCCACCTGGATTTAACGGATTTATGAGTAAATATGCGGAGAAAGTACGCCGATATCGCGCAGATTTCGGTATTTTTCAGCGTAATCCAAGCCGTACCCAACTACGAACTCGGTTGGGATATCGAACCCGACATATTTAGGCTTGATGTCAACCTTTACGGCTTCTGGTTTGCGAAGCAAGGTCAGAATTTCTACAGACTTTGCGCCACGAGATTCGAGGTTTGAGCGAAGCCAAGAAAGTGTGAGACCTGAATCCAAAATATCTTCAATTACCAAAATATTGCGACCAGTTACATCTGCATCTAGGTCTTTTAGAATTCGAACTACGCCTGAAGATTTTGTACCAGAACCGTAGGAAGAAACGGCCATCCACTCGATTTCAACTTGGCGATCCATTGATCGAGAAAAGTCAGACATCAAAATTATCGCGCCTTTTAGGACGCCGACCAATAACAAATCTTGGCCTTCGTAGTCTTTTTCAACTTCAGCAGCAAGTTCGCGCACTCTTTCCAGAATCTCATTTTCGGTTAGTAAGACTTTGGTTAGTTCACTTGAAATATTAGCTGCGTCCATTTTTGCACCTTTCTTATGTGCGAAGTCTGCCTGATGCTTTTTGAACCTCGACACCGCCCGCTACTTTTATTGGCCCCTTCACTTTTGGATCGGCTGCCATTCTGCAAACCGCAAATACGTGGTCGGAATTCAAACCATTTGCTGGCACACTACGACTGATTAGCCAGTGATGAACGATTCGAGTTTGAATCGCCATAGGTTGGTTAATCAGTTCCCCAACAAGCAGTTCATTTTCAATCAAGATTTTTGGGTATGCGTTTTCAGCGATTTGTTCTAAAGCTTCTGCATCAATCCTTGCCATTCGGGCAGTTCTCGCTAAACCACTTACAACATTTTGTCCGAGAGCTTTTATTAAAACTGGTAAGACATCGAGTCTGATTTTTACGCGAGTAAATTGGCGATCAAAATTGTGCGGATCTGAAATAGATTCAATTCCGTAAGTTTCAAGTGCCTTGTGCAATGTTTCGCGATTGATATCTAAAAGTGGACGCCACAAACCACCAGTAATGTGTGCCATACCTGCAAGTGAACGAGTACTACTTCCGCGAGCAATTCTAATTAGAACAGTTTCGGCTTGGTCATCCATCGTGTGCGCCAACATGATTGCGCGCGCATTTATCGATGCGGCAAAATCTGTCAGCGCCTTATATCTCGCATCGCGTGCTGCTGCTTCTAATCCCAAGCCGCTTTTTTCATCAACTGTAACTGCAATTGAAGTTGCATTTTCAATACCGAGGCTTTGACAGATTTCAACTGTCTTCTTTGCCCAATCACCCGAAGCATCTTGAAGTTGGTGATTGATATTGACCGCATAAAAGTCGATTGAGAATTCATCTTTAAGCTCCGCGCAAACCGCGGCCATTGCAATTGAATCTGGTCCGCCTGATACTGCTAAAACAATGCGATCGCCAGGGGAGGAGTGAGTTTGCAAAAATCGCTTCATGACTAGGCGAAGTTCATTTTGTGCAACAACCGAGTCTGACATTTCACCTTCTATTCAATCGAACACTCAAGCGTATTTTGCCTTTAGTTGAGACTACGCGCGACAATACGCACATGGAACCCATCTTCATCGACATAACCATTGAAATTCCCGCAGGTAGCCGCAACAAATACGAAATTGACCATGAATCAGGTCGCATTCGACTCGACCGTATGCTGTTCACAAGCACTCGTTATCCATGGGACTACGGTTTTGTTGACAATACTCTCGGATTAGATGGCGACCCGCTTGATGCAATGGTCATGCTCGACGAACCGACTTTTCCAGGTTGCTTGATAAAGGCTCGCCCAATCGGAATGTTCCGAATGACCGACGAGGCTGGTGGCGACGACAAATTGCTTTGCGTTCCGGCTGGCGACCCACGCAAAGAACACCTGCGCGATATTCACCACGTTGCCGAGTTCGATCGGCTCGAAATCCAACACTTCTTTGAGGTTTACAAAGACCTTGAACCAGGCAAGAGTGTCGAGGGTGCTACCTGGGAGGGCCGAGTGGCTGCAGAAGCTGAAATTGCAGCTTCGCGTAAGCGTTGGCTTGAAGCTGGCGGTCACTAAAAGTTAGGGAAAGGTCAGGAATGGCAAGGAGTTAGCCAAATTCCGTCAAATCGTAACAAAGTGCCCAAGAATATTTGGCAGACTTTCACCCTACCGATTCAAGTCAAGGAAAATTAATGCGAAACCGAACATCTGCTGAAATCTCGCGAGACAAAGCAGTTCGCTCAAATCTAGCCAACTTCATGATTGCGCTGATTGCAGCTGAAGGTGGCATCGCACTTGGAATTGGTGTCCTTGCTCAATCCGCTAGCGACTGGTCAGACCCAGGTCTCGCTGTTACTGCACTTTCTCGCGTCGTAGCGATGGCAGGAACCTACTTAGCACTAGTTTGCTTGGTTCTAGTTGCACGTATTCCATGGCTTGAAAAAGAACTCGGGCAAGACGTCTTGGTAAAACTGCATCGAAAATTTGCACCGTATTCTCTTTACTTAATTTTGATACACGTAGTTTTGGTTTCGCTTGGTTACGGATTCTTGGGTGACTTGAATGTTTGGAATCAGTTTTGGAGTTTGGTTTTAGGAACTCCATGGATGATGCCTGCCTTTGTTGGTTACATTTTCATGATGATGGTAGGTGTAACTTCATACAAACGCGCACGCAGTCGTATGAAATATGACACTTGGTACTTGTTGCATCTCTACGCATATCTTGGAATTGGACTTTCATTCGCACACACCATCACTAGCGGCATCATGTTTGTTGATAATGATGTGATGCGTTATTGGTGGATTGCACTTTATCTACTTGTTGTGATTTTTATCCTTGGATTCCGCGTGGTCTATCCACTTAGTCGCACTTTCCG